>JAQVGB010000021.1 GCA_028696915.1 Candidatus Dojkabacteria bacterium
CTGAAACACGGGAACAAACGAAAGCACTGAGGGAACAGCTGGCTGTTTTGGAAGCGAAAAGAGATACATTGGAAGAAATTGATCTGTCCGATCTTGAAGACCGGCTGGTCACCGTTTCCTCCGTCGTGAAAGACGATATGGATGTTGCAGAACTAGCTATCGAAGTGGAAAACATGGCCGTTTCGCACAATCTTGATCCGCTCACCCAGAACATGTCGAACCAGCAGGACCTTGTATCTCAGCAGTCCGAGGTCGAAACCGGATGGGTCCCGTCGTACGCGAAAGCGATCAGTGGGCCATTCGGGTTTTCCGGGGCGTTCACCGATGTGATGGCATTCCTATCCGAACTTAGACAGGAAAGTAAGACGATCATGACACTCGGATCTCTCTCGCTATCTCGTGTTCAGGCGGAGGGTGTGCTGACCGATAAGTGGAATATTTCTCTTGTGATCAGCGGCTATACCTCGCCGCCGGCCACGACGGTCCGGGTCGAGGACCGTATCAACACAAACCTCGACGATGTGTTGTTCGACGAAGTGTACAGACGTACAACCGGTGATCTTCCTGATGAGGATACTCGCCCCACCGGATCTGAGGAATAATGTGCGTGCCGGATATCGTCTAATCGACGATTTCTAGCCGGACTTTCTTGTTTTCCCTGACCGCCTTGATGCTGAGAACATCTCTGATTGCAGAAATGATCCTGCCGCCCTTGCCGATGATAAGGCCCTTATCTTCGTCGTGAGCGTAGATGAGGTATTTAACGAACGTTGGATCAGTGGAATCGACCTGTTCTTCTGTTTTAATGTCCTCCGGGTGATTCACAATGTCCTTCAAAATCATCTCTAAAAGGTCCTGCATGATGATAAGTAGTGATATTAGTTGTTTTAACAGGGTCAGTGATTCACGCTGCTTCTTCTGGTGCAGGCCCGTCTGACTTGCTAACTGATGTAGTTGTTGGATCATCGTGATCCTGAGGATTCTCGTCGGCCACAGGTTTTTCTTCGTCGGTTTCCTTCTGCTCTTTCTCCGCCGTTTCATCTGCCGGTGATTCGGGGGCATCTGATTCCGTGGCGGAGGTTTCTGCAGAGGCTTTTCGCTGCTTCGAGGCATTGACGATAGATTCGATCTGTTTCTTCCTGTGGGTCGTTTGTTTGATGACGCCCTCTCTGACGAAAAGATCGTGGACGGTGTCGGTCAGCACGGCACCGTTTGCAATCCATTGCAAGAGTTTCTCTTTGTCGTACTGCACGGTTGTTGGTTTCGTGCGAGGGTTGTAGTAACCGATCTGATCGATGTACTTCCCATCGCGCTTCGAACGAGCCTCTACCGCGACGATGCGGTAGTGCGCCTGATGTTTTCTACCTGTTCGAGTAAGTCTAATCTTTACCATTGCACGGCCATTCTAACAGAATAACTATGTATGTTCAAGCAGTTTTGAAAGGTTTTTGAGCCGTTTTTTTCTTCACCGTCAGTAGTCCCTGGCGGGCTGCGGCCTCCTCAGCCCTTTGCTTACTGGCACCTGTGCCGCGTCCGAACTCGTCGGGGCCGATGAAAACACCCATCGTGAATTCCTTATTATGATCAGGTCCCTTTTCGGACAATAGTTCGTACGTCGGTGTTAATTTGAAGATTTCCTGTGCCAATTCCTGTAGCTGTGTCTTGGGATCGATATCAAGGCGCTGTTCGACGATAGTCTTGATTTTGGGGAAAAGCACCCGATTGAGGAATGCTTCGCATGTGCGCATTCCTTGGTCAAGATACATTGATCCGAGGATCGATTCGAAGGTGTTTGCGAGAAGATAGTCCTTTTCACGTCCTCCGGTCTTCTCCTCCCCTTTGCTCATTCTGAGGTGGTTTCCAACCGAAAGTTCTCTAGAAATTTCCGAGAGCGACTCGGTTTTGACGATAGCTGACCGGAAACTGGTAAGCTCCCCTTCCTGCCGGGACGGATAGTTAACGAACAAATACTTTGAGACCAGGAACTCAAGTACCGCGTCGCCGAGATACTCTAGCCGCTCGTTGTGTTCGTCAATGTCGTTATTCTCGTTCAGGTATGAACGATGGGTGATTGCCTTGAGGAGCAGTTCCTTGTTTTTGTAGGCCACGCCCAGCCGTTTTTCCAGTGTTTCGAGAGACGTCATGCTGTTTTCTTTTTCTCATATAATGATCCCAACACTCCGTTGACGAACTTCGCGCTGGCATCACTTCCAAACTCCTTGGCGATCTCGATTGCCTCGTCGATCGCGACCTTCGGCGGCGTCGTATCTGAAAGAAATCCCTCCCAGATAGCAATTCTCAGGATCTCAAGGTCGACTTTCTGTATCTGTTCGATTGGCCACTGCGGAGCGTACCGTCGAATGATGTCATCCGTTTCTGCGCTACTGCTACTGACGCCGTTAACAAGTGCGACCGCGAGCTCTTTGTCAAATTCAGTTATTTCCTCTGACGACTGTGCGAATTCCTGAAGAACAGAGGGGTCGACGACCTCGACCGTGCCGTCAGGTGCGCGAAAGTGACGAGAGAACAGGAACTGTAGGGCGATGATTCTTGAATGGTGTCGCGGGTCAGTCTTTGTTTTCATGGGCTTTTTCTGTCGACGGACTCTTCACAACGGTCGCATTTTTCGCACGAGAGGACCGTGTACCCTTTTGTTCTGCAGGGATCTTTTCCGTGGGGCCGTAGGCGCCGCAGAACGGACACCTGAAATGAGGACGCTTGAGGCGGCTACATTTCGGACAAGGCGCAAGGGCCGGTTCCCGTAGGAAATCGTGCGCGCGCCGTCTGTTCTTTCGAGCTTTAGAAACTTTTCGCTTAGGTAATGCTCCCATTTCTGTGCGATTATAGCATGGGGGGGCTATTAGTCAAACAAAAGAACTGCCGGTTTAGGTCCCGCGCTTGTCTAGACTGACGCCGAACGTAAAAAGTCGGTTTGGAACAGGAACGAGTCTCCGGGCTTTATCGAGTGTTCAAGCAGTTTTTGGGCTATGAGGGATTCGATGTTGTCTTGAATGTACCGTCGTAGTGGTCGTGCACCGAGGCCGGGTTGGAATGCATTTCGTGCTATGGCTTGAGGGAGTGATTCATCCCAGTCAAGCGTGACCTCCTTTTCCTTGAGCCGGTCTTTGAGCTCTTTGAGAAGCAGTTCGGCGATCGCGGCAAGATTCTCCGAAGAATGCGGCGAAAAAACCACTATTTTGTCGAAACGGTTCAGGAATTCGACTCTGATAGTATCTCTCAATTCGGAAAGCACCTGTTCCTTCGACTCTTCAAACAATGCATTGTCCCGCTCAAGAGTGTCGAGGAGGGTTTTGCTTCCGATGTTGCTCGTCGCGATAATAATTGTGTTATCGAAACTGACTGTTTCCCCTTTCGCATTTGTCATGTGGCCCTCGTCAAGCACCTGCAGGAAAAGATCAAGTATGTGCGGATGGGATTTCTCCATCTCATCCAGTAGAACGACCGAGTACGGGTTCCGCTGGACAAGGTCCAGAAACGTCGTTGTCGGACCGGAGGAAGCATTGTCTTCAGCCGACCCGAGAAAACGGCTGATGCTTGAAATATCTTTAAACTCAGACATATCGAGCCGTATAAGTTCATGCTTTTCCCCGAAGTACACATCGCCGACTGTCTTTGCGAGATAGGTCTTGCCTACTCCCGTAGGACCGAGGAACAAAAACGACCCGATTGGTTTGCGGGGGTCGCGGATACCGGTGCGGGAGCGCTTGAGTGCTTCCACAATCTGGTGCACGGCTTCGTCCTGCCCGATGACGCGGCTTTTGATGTCTGTTTCGAGGTTCATAAGGCGTGTCGCTTCTTCAACAGTTACCTCCTCTACCGGGATGTCGATTCGCTGTGAGACCGACTGGGCGACTCGCCGTTCGGTCAGCACAACGACCTTGTCTTTGTGAGCTGACGCACATGCCGCCTCAATGATGTTCACGGCGCTGTCAGGCAGTTTCCGGTCATGCACATACCGCTGTGCAAGCTCTACAGCGGAGAGTATTGCGGGAAAGGTGATTTTAAGCTGGTACTGGCGCTCGAGCGATTCTATCATGGTCAATATGATATTGAATGCCGCATCCGTTGTAACTTCGTGAATTTCGACCATCTCGAATGACTGCTGGAGCGATCCACGGGACTGGATGAATTTTTTGTAGTCGGCATAGGTGATTGTTCCGACAATGGGGAAGCTGCTTTCCATGATGTAGGGCAAGAGGATCCCTGCCAGCGAGTGTTTGCTCTCTTGTCCCTGTACGGCGACAATTTCCTGGATCTCGTCGATGAAAAGAATGGTGTTTCCTGCCCGCTCAAGTTCCTGCATTGTCTGCTGGACCAGTGTCTCAAGATTACCGTATGCCGGCCCTGCCGCGATGAGACCGTTGATATCGAGCTGAATGACCCGCATTCCTTTGATCGCCGGTGGGACCGTGCCTCGGTTCAGGCGTTCGGCTATACCCTTTGCAATGCTTGTTTTTCCGGTTCCGCTTTCTCCCACGAGCAGAACATTATGTTTAGATGCTTTGCTGAGAATGGAGAGCACCTCTTCGAGCTCCGTTTCGTGACCAATGCCGTAGTGTCCACCCTTCCGTGACAGCTCCTGAGTGAGGTCACGGCTGTAGTGGCTCAGGACGAATGTGTAGCCATAGATCCATGATCGTGCAATCCCCCCGGTGGGAATGTAGGGAACGCGCGGATTGAAAATCCGGGTTTCCTCTACCCCGGTTTCTTTTATTTGAATCCAGGCGGCGACGTAGCGAAGAAGTTCAATGTTCAATCGTTTCTTTTGCAGGAACGTCATCAATGCGGGAAAGACTTTGAAAAGTGCAATGAGCAGATGTTCCGGATCGACGGTTGGACTTTCGGCCAGGACTGCCTCCTGTGCCGCATACACGAGAAGGCTTCGTGCGGCGGTTATTTCGTAAACTGGAAGGTGTTTCCGGTCTGCCGTTTTTTTGAGGCTGGACGACTGCGGATCAATATTCAGCCGGTCAAGGATCAGCTGTCCGCGAGGACTGTTGATCACATTCCAAAACAGTGTATGCATATCGATGTGTTTATCTTTGACCGCAGAGAACAGCAGTTCATACGCATCATGCTGGAGAACGTCGGGAATACTGCGTGTTGTTCGTTTGGAAAGTCCCAGGTCTCCCTTCTTCATCGTTTTCACATCGTGTTCCGAAAACTGTACAGACGGTGCTATCCGCGCCGAGGTGGTGATTGATTTGTACGTTTCGTGCCATAGGATCATTGCTCCCCACACCGCCAGCCAGAACGTGAGGTTGGTAAGCCAGGCGGGCAGGAACGCGGAAACCGATTGGGATTGAGCGATAGCGGTGGCAAAATCGGTGATATAGATAAGGGATGTCAGTATTCCCGGAATCATCAGCGCAAGACCGATCGAATTCTTTGCTTTTCTGACAATATGGCGGATTGGGAATTCGATGGAGAGACGATCGAGAACGGTGGTGCGCACCATAAGAAGCTCGCGGGTCGTTATGAGAAATGGCTCGTACCGTTCCTGGATGAGCAGGGGAAGTGTTTTATCCAGCAGACCATAATACTCTTTCTGCTTGTCATGGTAGCCGAGAACTGTTTTCATGGAAATGATTATGTAAAGGGTGTCTTAAGGAGGAAGATCAGCGAAATGCCCGGCAGAACTGCCCAGAGGATCACACATACGGCAAGGATCAGCATACATGTCAGGGTCAAAAGCATAGCAAACGGAAGGTACAGCAACCGCATTGCGATCCCGAAACCTCGTCCGACCCAAGAGGGATCTCGGTGCCACGGGACAAAGATTGTACGTATGAGCAGGCTTATCGAGAGTGTATCATCTGAAATGACGAGGATGCGGTGGAATAGTCCGACGTACCGTGAGGGCATCTCGATGTACCACCAGTGAAAAAAGGAGACAATTTCATCAATGACCGCCTGTGACGATATGAATACACGCCGTGGCTGAGTAAGGGCAGTTGTCTGTCCGCTGGAGAACATAAATCTATTCTAGCATTCAAGCGACGGGTACGCCATCCCGCTAACGTATAGCATGAAAACACCTCGCAGTCCACAGGGAGATGGTATTGCTTCCGAAGTGACGTTGATCGATAAGGATCAGCTGGTTGTTGTCGGGGATATCTATTCGCCGGGGATGTTTGATGATGATCGCTCCGCGGTTATCAAGTACCGGTTCAGTGGCGTTCAGAAGACGCGCCATCCGGTGCTGGCCTTCTTTGTAGAATTCATAGGGAGGATCGGCGAAAACTATATCGAAGGATCCAGGCTCCGCGTCCTCCAGGAACTGAAATGCCTTGCGTCTGAGCACGGTTGCTTTTTCCTGAAGTCGCGTCTTGACCAGGTTCGCTTTGATATCAATGACCGCGTAGCTTGAATTATCGATAAATGTGCACTCACGCGCTCCTCGTGAAAGCGCTTCAATCCCGAATGATCCCGAACCGGCGTAAAGATCGAGAATACGCTTGTCGACAATGTCACTGCCGATTATTGAGAAAATACTCGATTTTGCCCGGTCGCTTACGGGCTTTGCCCGGTGGGGCACGTTCAGTGGTATTCCCTTTGCGCTTCCGGTAATGATCCGTACCATGATGTCACCTGTTCCGGTTGATGAGATTGAAGTAGCTCCTGCCCCATATTCTCCGTGTCGCTTCCAGTGCTTGCACGAGTGAGTATAACGGGGACAATGGAGCGTCGTGCGCGCGAACGACATCCTGCCGGAATCCGCCGAAGCCGGTTTTGAAAAAGGTAAATCCTGCCCACGGGTGGCTCGGGTTATCCGTTGGTGCAATTCCCCAGAAGTCGAAGTACCGAAGTCCTCGAGCCTTCGCGTCCCGTATCGCCTGCCAGATGAGCGCGTGAGCGGGAAAGGCGTTCCTGACTTCGTCGCTTGATGCCGCGTGAAGGTAATATGCCGAGTCCCCATAAAACGGGATGAGGGCCGAAGCAAGGACTCTTTCTCCAAGGGTCGCCCAGTAAATGTGGTAGTTGCCGTCTTCGCGAAAGGCGGTGATTTGCTTTTCATAGTAACTTTTTGAATGTGGGACGAATTTCTGTGCGGAGACGGTGTTGAGAAACAAAGGCCAAAACTTCTCGAAATCCAAAGGATCGGTACTCGAATGAACGATCACTCCCTCCTTTTCGGATCTCCTGACCGCATAGCGAGTGTTTTTGCGCATGTTCTTAAGCAGTGTACCTTCGTCGGGAGTGATGTCGAGGATCCACCGGTTTTCAGCCTGCACATTGGTTGCAGCCTTGCGCAGTCCGAGAGATCTCAGCATGCTCGTATTCTCTTTCGTGTCCTCGATAAGAGGGTCTATCCTGATGAAGTGGGCGCTCTGTTTTTTCCCAAGGTGTTTCAAAAAAGAAATGAGTTCTCTGACTTCATGTCCTGAGTGACTCCACTCGACCAGCGGCCCGTTGGACGCATAGATGTGGGTTCGAAGCCTGGTCGGAATCAGGTGGCACAAACAGACACCGACGAGCTGGGCATTATCATAGATACCGAGGTACCAGACCTTCCGTCCAAGATTTTTTTGAAATTGCCCCCAATTCCAAGATTGCAGGAACACAGATGGAGATTTCTCCTGTACGAAGTTCTCCCACGTCTGTTTATCATCGATCTGTTTAATCAGGGTTTTTGACATGCTACGGTTGAAGTGTACTGTATTCATGGGAGTCTGTGAATAGATCGGATCTGCGTGTTTATAGGCCTAAATTTCAGGGTGTGTTTTGTCGTGTTTTCCTATGAGAATGACAAAACATGAAGGTTCAACCTGCACGGAAAAAAGCTGCAATCCGCCGTGCGTCATCGGTGGTCACGTGAATGCCCGTGGGCAGGTTGATGCTTTTGGTACACGCATCTTCCGCCTGAGGGCAGGATCCGGGCTTGTAGCCGTATTGTGGTGTGTCTGGTGCCGGGTGGACCGGGGTCCGGTACCAGTTTCCGGCAATGACTCGGTTCTGTTTCAAAACCGCAGTGAGGTCGTCGCGTTGTTGTATGGTCGAGGCAAGGATCGGAAACCGCAGAAATTCGTGATTGGTGGTTTTGACATGATATCGCCGAGGGAGCATCCGGTTGTACACCTCTGCAATCTCCATTCGATGCTGTCTGAACACGGGGAGTTTTTTTATTTGGTTCAGAAGCAACCGCGCTTGAGCGTTTGAGAGCTTGCGTGTCGAATCATGCAGGTGTTTTTTTACCGAATGGGACGGGTCTGCCTGGTGCCGGGTGAGTCCAATCAAACGGGCGAGAAGAAGGATTCCCCTTCCGATTGTGAATCGGCTTGTCCCGGATGGGAAATAGTATGTCGCGTTGATCACCGACCAGAGCAGCGGATGCAAAAGTGCGCGGAAAATAGAAAGAGACGATGGATGCTCGGCCTGAGCGTATATATTTCCTAGATTTCGGGAAATTTCAGGATCGCGACTGAGGGCGAGCCCTCCCCGAGTACAGGAAATTACCTTTTCCTGACCAAAGCTGAAAAACGCGGCAGTCCCCCACGCTCCCACCGGATTGCCGTTATACATTCCGCCGAGGCTATGGGCGCAGTCCTCGATAAGGATGACCCGTCTGTTGTGCGGCCTGTGGTGATTGGCCTCTTCAACGATCCGCGCGATCTGATCAATAGGTGCTATTTCGCCGAACGTATGCTGGACGATAACTGCACGGGTCTTGTCGCCGATAGCTTCACGCACCTGTGTGGGGTCGAGATTGAATGTCCCCGGGGCGATATCGACATACCGGGGGACGGCTCCGGCCCTCAGGATTCCGACTGCTACCGCAAGACAGGTATACGCCTGGGTGACCACCTCATCTCCGTGTCCGATCCCTGCCGCGGTGAGAATTGCATGCAATGCGCTTCTACCCGAGTCGAACGGAAACGTGTCGCGTGTGTGGTGCATTCGGGCAAATTCGTTCCTGAGATGCACAAGCTCAGACGTGTTACCGCCCGATCTCCACCTCCATGGGGAAATCAGCGTTTTCAGTGCGATCAGTCGGTCGTCACGTTGTGTATTTGGTGATGACGCTATGAAGATGGCCTTTTCTTTTCCTGCGGTTTTTGCCATGGTCTGTCCTTAAATTTGTTTTTCTCCGAAAACCACTTTCGTGCGCGACGGTACGTGTTTGCGACGATTTTCAATTTTTTGCTCGAAATATCCCGGATCCACTGCGGTGTTCGGAAGTACGTATAGGCTCCGGATTTTTTCTTGCGGGGATTATAGTTCTGACTCTTCATGCATGTCCACGGTTGAAGTTAGATATCTCTATGGAATAGAACGCAATGCTTCAAATAATATTATACCTGCGGCGGTCGCGACGTTCAGAGATGTTTTTGTACCGCGCATCGGGATGTGAATAACCGCACGTGACCGGTCGAGCGCGAAGTCGCTGACACCGTGCAGTTCATGACCAAGGACGAAGGCGATCGGCAGTGTATATGAGAATGTCCGGTAATCGATGCTGTCGGCCCTTTTTTCAACCGAAATGACCGGAATGTTCTCTTCTGAAAGTGCATCGATTGCCTCAACGGTGGTTGGATAATATTTCCAGGCAACCGTGTTGAGTGCACCAAGCGCGGTCTTGTCGAGTTTCGGGTTCGGGGGATAGGGGGAAATTCCGCACAGGTGCAACATGGTGGATCCAGCGGCATCTGCGGTGCGAAAGAAAGAGCCGATATTGTATGCCGAGCGCACGTTGTCGATAATCAAGTGTACCAGTGGTTTGTTATGTGTCATGGGTAATGGGGACGAACACAAACCCGGGAAAAATCTCTTCGCTATAGCGGTCACGGGACTGCCGGGTAATTTTTCGGATATCGCCTTGTTTGCTTGGAAAAACGAAGATACCTTCGATTGAAAGGCTTTTAATGAGATCGTCCGGTCGTTTGTCAAATGCCGCCGCCGCAATGATCCGGTCGTATGGGGCGTTTCTTGCACTATTTCCGCTGTAATCCTGCGCATAGAGATGCACGTGCGACCTGACTGTTTTCGATAAGGTTTCATCAAGGTTTTTTCTACCGAAATCGGCGATCGATTTCACAATTTCGTATGCATGGATCTCTCCGCACGTTTTAACGTTCTTTGAACAAACAATTTTTGCAAGTATCGCCGTCTGCCAACCAGATCCGTACCCGATTTCCAATATTCGGTCTCCGGTCTGAGGGGCAAGCATCTGCACCATAAAGGCGACGGTCAACGGTTGAGAAATGGTCTGCCCTTCCCCGATTGGTAGTGGACAATTGAGGCTGTGGAGCATTTTATGGATGTCGCGCACGAACGGTACCCGGGGGGTATTCCGGAATGCCTTAATAATATGTGGGGAAACAAGGTATTTCTGTTCTACTAATTCGTCAATTAGCTTCTGATATTTGTCCATCCTTTTCTATGATACGGCATTGTCCAGCATGTCTGCAATGCGCTGTGCCTGCTTGAATGCGTCAGGGTCAGAAAGATCGGCAAATTGGATATCGAGCAATCCCGACTGGCGGATTCCGTACACTTCTCCCGGACCTCTTCGCTTCAGATCATACTCGGCGACGTCAAATCCACTTTGATGGGAAGCAAAATATTGTAGTCGATCCTGAGCGTCAGGGTTGCGAGAACTTGTGAAAAGAAAACAGTATGCCTGCTGGTCTCCTCGGCCGACACGTCCTCTGAGCTGGTGGAGCTGAGCGAGGCCGAAGCGTTCGGCATCCTCGATAATCATCATGGTTGCATTCGGGATGTCGATGCCCACCTCAATGACCGGTGTTGCAACAAGAATGTCATACGTGCAATTTTTGAAATCATTCAGGATCGCTGTTTTCTCATCCTCTTTCATTTGTCCGTGCAGAAGGGCAAGTGATGTGGTGGGGAAAATATCGGTTTTCAGGTGTTCGAACTCCTCTGTGACCGCTTTCGCCTGGACTTTGTCAGATCCTTCCACAAGCGGACAAATGATGAATGCCTGCTGGCCTTCTTCGAGCTTGTCGCCGATCCATGTGTACGCGTCACGTCGTTTGCTTTCCGAAACGACATGAGTCTTGACCGGAATTCTCCCATGAGGCAGTTCATCGAGAACGGAGACGCTCGTGCTTCCGTAGAGTGCCATGGTTAGTGTTCGTGGGATCGGAGTTGCTGTCATGGTGAGGTAGTGCGGAAGAATACCTTGCGGCTGTGGCTCTTCTTCTGAAACGGTTGATTCCTGGGCTTCGGCAGATTTCCCGGCGGTCAACTGCATGAGTTTTTTTCGTTGGACGACGCCGAACCGGTGCTGTTCATCGATAACGATGAGGGCTGTGTTATTCGGGAGGGCGGTTGTAAACAGGAGGGCGTGGGTTCCGATGATAATTTGCGGAAGCGTGATGTTGGAAAGCGACGTCTCGCCCGTGAGTAGCTGCACCGGAACGTGTATGTCTGCCCGCTTGAGAAGTGTGGTGACCGATTCGTAGTGCTGGTGTGCAAGGATCGTGGTTGGTGCCATGATAACGGTGGTATACCCGGAATCGATACAGGCGAGCGCGGCAAGCAGTGACACGACTGTTTTTCCTGATCCAACCTCGCCGTTCAGCAGGCGGTACATCGGTGTCGCTTTTTGGATATCCTCAGCTATTTCCTCAAGTGCTTTCGTCTGTGCGCGGGTTAATGAAAACGGCAGGGCGGTGAGTTGCTGCTTGATGAGTGTGCTCTGTTCTGGGTCTTTGATCTCGTATGCGTTCCAGCGGGCACGAGCGGCAAGGGTCTCTTTTGTCTGAAGGCGAATACGTACGAGCTCGTCGGCTCCCAGCCGTTCACGGGCTCTTCTGACATCGTCTTCATCCTTCGGAAAGTGTAGAGCCGTGATTGCCGACGGCAGGTCCATCAAGTTTTCCTGTTCAAGAACGGACACGGGGAGAAAATCTTCGATCAGCTCGGTAATATACGGTTTCAGTGTTTTCAGACGGGCCCTGAGCCATTTGGACGTAATGCCTCTCGTTTCAGGGTACACGGGTGACAGTTTTCCAAGATGTATTGGGGCGCTGTCACTGTTCCACGAAAACACGTCCTGAGAAATGCGCTCGTACTGTGGGTTCATAAGGGTCACCGGACCCCACTTCTCGCCGGTTTTCCCGCTGAACAAAAATATCTCGCCCCGTTTGAGCACTTTTGAAAGATATGGCTGGCTGAACCAGACTGCCGGAATGGACCCGGATCCGTCTTCGATGAGCGCCTTTGTGAGGAATCGGCCGTTTCTGGTGCGGGTATTGGAAACGGACAGCACGGTCCCCTGTATGGTGCCCTGCCCTTCGGTGCGTAATTCCTCGATACTGAGGATGGTACGGGTGTCTTCGTAGCGGAATGGAAAATGGTACAAGAGGTCTTTGACGGTATGGATGTTCAACTGCTCGAGCGCGTGGGCATATGACGGGCCGATGAGGGGAATGTCGGTGACCGGATCGGCCGGGCTGTATGTTTGGACCGTTTTCCTCTGCATACTGCAATTATACTGCACTCGAAGGGAGAACGGGTGATCACCGAGAGCACTCAATTGCAGGTTATGCACAATCTTGGTGGAGACCATGCGACATCTCCACTATGGGTTAGCGGGGTGTTGCGGCGAGTTGAAGGATCGGCAGAATAACGATACCGCCGATGACCGCTATCGCAATGATCCACCAGACAATTTTTGAGATCAATTTCTTTTTTATCATGCACGAAGATACTACCATATTTTGGGGAGCATGCGGGGATGGGAACCGGTGTTAGTGAGGGAAAGATATGTAAGGCATTCCTATTTCACCTGAATCCGTTTTCTGACCGATTCCCGTATGTGTGAGCGTGCCTTTTCGGTGACTGCAAACTCGAGCCAGGACTCGCTGGCGTACTTTTTTTTCGGGTTTGTGAGGATCTGGACGATGTCGCCAGTTTTCAACCGGGTGTCGATAGTGACCGGTCGGTTGTTGACCTGTGCGCCAATACATTGATCTCCGATATCCGAGTGAATCGCGTATGCGACATCGACCGGTGTGGCGCCGCGCGGAAGGCGCAGGAAGTCAAGCTCCGGCGTGAGCACAAAGACAACATTATCGAAAACCGTCGTTGTGATCGGCTTGTCGGGGTGGTCCTTGTAGTACGAGAGTGAGTTCTGCAGATCACGCGTCCACACAAATTCGTTCGTTGGTTGTGTGAACCGCTCGAGTGCGGCTTTGTATGCAATATGTGAAGCGGGCCCATACTCGTTATGCTGATGATATTCCCGCGTGGTCACCTGAATCTCGATGATAGATCGGTTGACACGTATGTTCAGATGGATGCTTCGGTAGCCGTTTGGTTTCGGGTGTGCAATATAGTCGTCGATCGGGCCCTCGATGTCGTACAACGTTGACAGGAGGGAAACAGCCGAGTAACAGGCTTCTTCCGTATCGACAAGTATGCGGAAGGCGACGATATCGTTAATTTCTCCGAGTCCTCCTGTTCGGCCTTCTTTCCGGTATTTGTGTGTCTTCCTCTGGATGGACGCTATCCCCTTCATCCGTCCGGTGATCATGGCCGGGATGTGTTCAATGTCACACAGGTCGACAAGCTCTTTTCGGAGATCGTTGATCTCTGTCTCGATGTTATGGCGCTGTTCATGTATGTACCTGCGGATCCGTTCATATTCTTTCGGATCGGATTTCATCAGGAGCATGTCGTCAATTTCACGGTAGAGCTTTCCAAGGCCGAGGTACTCGGCGATTGGAAGGTAGATCCTGCGGATTTCGTTGATATAGGTTGTCTGCCGATCGGGTGTGAGTCCTTCCAGCGTCATCAGGTTGTGCAGTTTATCTGCGAGTTTGATGATAATAATGCGAAGGTCAGTTACAGACGCGATGAGGAATTGCTGGGCGGCGAACAGCTCGGTCGTTTTAGACTGTTCTGCTGGGTTATTTCTGATGCGAGATAGGGAGAGCACCATCTGATATACCTGATCGCCGAAGCTGTTGCGGATTTCATCGGCAATCGCCGTCCGGTCCGGGGAGTCCTCGATGAGATCGTGCAGAAGTGCCGCGCATACTGAATCGGGTCCCATTCCGAGTTCTGCCGTCTTCTGGGCGACCATGAGCGGGTGGATGACGGTTGGCTCACCGTTGAGCCGTTTTGAATCTGCACTTACCGTATAGAGGAGCTGGATTGCGAGTAGAACTCGTTTCCGGGCATCTACGGAAAAGACCGATCGGAGTTCATCGATGATCGCAGTAATCTGCTGTTCGATATCGCTTGTATGGTCTTTTGTTGTGTTCATAGGAGTGATGTGGAAACTATTCGCACTGATTACCGTGTAATGTGCGCAGTGCGGCGTCCGGCACGGAGGATAAATCCGTCCGGTCCGATGG
>JAQVGB010000022.1 GCA_028696915.1 Candidatus Dojkabacteria bacterium
TACGCGATGTTGCGATCGGTATTTATCGGTGACCGGGAGACATTTGACCGTGTGTGGGAGTGGAAGGTTGAGAACCTGCGGACTCCCGGAGACGCGCTATTTGGGTGGAGATGGGGGGAACGCTCCGACGGAGTTGAAGGTTTTCTGGAGAACGAAGGAGATAATTCCGCATCGGATGCGGATGTAGATATCGCATTTGCGCTGGTTCTTGCGAGTCGTCGGTGGAAGGATGAAGACTACCTTGACGATGCGGTAGAGATCATTGACGACATCTGGGTCAGGGAAACGATGGTTATTGCCGGGAAACGCTATCTGGTTGCCGGAAATTGGATTAGTAGTGCCGATGCGGTCTATATCAATCCATCGTATTTCGCTCCGTACGCGTGGCGGGTATTTGACGAGGTCGACGGGCGGCACGACTGGGATGGTCTGATCGCTCCGGCCTATGAACTTCTCTCTGAGGTCGGCTATCACCCGCTCGACACGTCTGTCGGGGTTGGTCTTCCTCCGAACTGGGTGGTGATAGATCCAGTCGATGGAACTCTTTCGGCTCCCGAGCGGTCGGGCTTGACGACCGAGTATTCGTTTGATGCGACGAGAGTGCCCCTTCGAATTGCATGGGACTATCAGTGGTTTCAGGATCCTCGTGCACTTCCATACCTGAGAGGGCATTTCTGGAAATTGAAGGAGCAGTTCGATGAAACCAACAAAATTGCTCTTTCCTACAGTCATGACGGAAATGTTGAAGTCGATCTCGAAAATCCGGCGATGTACGCAACGGCACTTGCCGCGTTTCGTCATTTCGACCGTGATTTCGCAGACCGCATCTACCGGGAGAAGATTGTTGGGATGTATACAGATGGAAACATTTTTAACGAGGATATTCCGTATTATGAACAGAATATTTTATGGTTCGGGGTCGCTTCCTACAGTGATTACCTGACGAATGCACTCGAATGAAAAAAAACAACAGGGCACAACCAAGGTTGAAGTGGGCTCAGGTCGACAAGTTTGTCATCCTTTCAAGTGCTGTCATAACGCTCATATATATCACGTGGTGGCTGAATCCTGATAACCCTGACAACATTGTGTTATATGGACTTCTATTCATAGGAGAGGTGTTCCACATATTTTTGTTATTTGTTCTGCTGAATACGTTGTGGCCGAGAAAAGATCCTCCGGTCAGCAAGGCGGCAAGTGTTCCGGATGTGGCTCCGGGCATTGTGACTGAGGACGCAAAACTCCGGCCATTCCCCTCTGTCGATGTCTATATCCCCGTGGCTGGCGAGCCGGTTGATATCATCGAAAATACTGTCCGTGCCGCAATGAATATCCGCTATGCGGACTTCAAGGTGTATGTTCTCAACGACGGATATGTAGCTAACAGTGACAACTGGAAAGATGTCGAGCGGCTTGCCAATGGGCTAGGTGCCGAATGTATCACCCGGACAATTCCGGGCGGAGCGAAGGCGGGAAATATCAACCATGCACTGGATCTGACTGATGGCGAGATCATTGTCATACTCGACGCCGATATGGTCGCATATGAGGACCTTCTGGAAAAAGTGATCCCCTACTTCCGGCACGATAACGTCGGGTTTGTGCAGACTCCTCAATACTACAAAAACTTCGACAAGAACGAAGTCACCCGTGCGGCATGGGAACAGCAGGAATTTTTCTACGGACCGATAATGGTCGGTAGAAGCAAGACAAATTCTTCGTTTATTTGCGGGACGAATGTCGCCATCAGACGCCGTGCACTGCTGGATGTCGGTGGGGTCAATACCGGAACAATCACCGAGGACATTCTAACGTCGCTTCACGTTCACCAGAAAGGTTGGAAATCGCACTATCTTCCCGAAGTGTTGACCGAAGGTCTTGCTCCAGAGGATATGCTCTCATACTTTAAACAACAGCTGAGGTGGGCGCGGGGCGGACTGGATTTATTTTTCCGATTTAATCCACTCTTTAAGCGGGGGTTGACGTTTGCCCAGCGCATGGAGTACCTCTCCTCTTCCCTGTACTATGCGAGCGGAATCGTCATTCTCATAGATATCATCATGCCCATCGCCTATCTCCTCATCGGCGCACAGCCGGTAAGGATTGCAACGACAACGTTTGCTCTGTTTTTTATGCCCTACATTTTCCTGTTGCTGTATATCATGTACCGTGCTTCGGACGGAGCGATAACGTTTCGAGCGTTTTCATTTTCTTTCTCAAGCTTCACGATCCAGCTTCAGGCGCTATGGTCAATTTTGACAGGCAAGAAAATGGGGTTTGTCGTCACACCCAAAAAAGGCCAACAAGGACGGTACCTATTCCTGGCATACCCACACCTGCTGTATATCACAGTGTTTGCGTTTGCCGCGTTTTGGGCGGTCTTTAGAGAAGGTCTGACTGCGGCGGTAGCAATCAATGTCGCGTGGGGACTATTCAATGTGATTTTGTTCATTCCATTCATAAAAGCGGCATACGAGCAGGTGTAACCGTTCCGAAAAATACGGCATATTTTTTGAAAAAACGCAAAATGAGAGCCATGAGAATATTGACAATAGTGATCATTTTTGGCGGATTTCTCTATATCGCGCTGTTTTTGCTCCGCTCTTCAATCAATTTAGAGGGAGCGCAGACGATGTGGATTTCAAGCCGCCCGCTTTCATCAATCGTCACGACCAGCATCGTTCTATCTGACGGTCCGCTCTACTATATTGTCGCAAACCTCTGGGGTTCCCTGTTCGGGTTCTCCGTTTCATCGCTACGGGTGCTTTCATTAATTTTCTACGGGTTAACGTTACTCACGCTGTACTCGCTTGCCAGGATGACGAGCAATAAGGCGGTATCATTCATAACGGTCCTCCTGTTTGCGCTCTCGCCGCTTGTGGTACTGTACAGCTCTGCGATCGGCATGCATATGATGATGGTCTTTGTGGTGACACTCACGCACCGCTATTTCCTGGAGATGGTCAGAACAAACGCGAAGCTCGGAAAAGTGGGGTATATCCTGAGCCTGACCGCAGGATTATATACGCACTACCTATTCGGACTGGTCGCACTGAGCCAGATCGTGTATCTGGGATTCAAGGCATTTGCGGACTATCGTTCCGGACGCATGAATACTCGGAAAACTGGTGGTGAGCTGGTCCAGGCGCAAATCTCCGGAAAGCGTGATGCTCAGGGGTTATGGCGGTACCTGTTTGTGTATCAGACGATTCTGGTCCTGTTGAGCCCTCTTTTGATCCTTGCCTACCGGCTCGGCGGGTTTCCGTTCCCGCTGATCGCTGACGCAAGCTATCCAGAGTTCATGCAAATACTATCGAGTTTCTTTGTGGGGTTCCCACGCTCGATCCCTGACGCGTTCCTTGTTTCGTTCTGGCCGCTTCTCGGGATCCTTGTGTTTTTCGTCTTCGCAAGTGGCAGACGTCTTGAGATGAGTCAGATCGGGTATTTTTTGCTGGTAACCGTATTCCCGCTTGCTGTCGCGTTCGGCCTGTCGTTTATGTTCCCGCTCTTCTCACTGAGGTATTTGATTTTCATAGCGCCGTCATTTTTCATTTTGCTCGCCATGAGCCTTTTCAGAGGCTCGGTATCACTGTCGTTTTCTCTTACGCCGCTGGTTCTTCTTGTCATGTTCGTATTCCTTGCTATCCAGGTGCAGGTCCGTGCAGATCCGGTCGATGCAGGATATTCAGGTGTGGCGTCATTTGTCGCTGAACGCGCACTGATATCCGATGTGATTGCGGTCAGCCCGCCGGTTGCCGTCTTTCCGGTTGAGTTTTATTACAGCGGCCCCTCTGACGTCGTGACCATCCCGAATTGGAACTATGCAAACCCTGACTCAGTCCCTCGGTACCGTGAAATTCACTTAGAGGAACAACTAAGCATTCTTGATAACGAATATCAATACCTATACCTGATAACGACTGATTCACCGGCCTATACGGCGACTGTTCGCTCTGTCCTCGAGCGGCGGTATGAGACAATCGGCTCACGCCATTTCAGCCCAGATATAACTCTCACGGTGTTCCGGTTCCAGTACGACGGGTCGAAAACGGTGGAGCTGTAATGGTGGAAGGTCATAGCAGTGTCGGAAATGTGGCTGGTCCCGAAGGGGCTTGATATGAAAAGACCTCCCGTTAGATTCGGGAGGTCTTTTTCTCAAGGCAACGTCTGCCCTACCCAATCATTTTAACGGGATGTGCAGGCTGAATGGTATGCGCCGATTGCTGATACTTTATTCTGCCACACACTTGACCA
Organism: Candidatus Dojkabacteria bacterium; assembly: GCA_028696915.1. GTDB lineage: Bacteria > Patescibacteriota > Dojkabacteria > SC72 > JAFGCJ01 > JAQVGB01. The sequence goes on from JAQVGB010000022.1 coordinate 4,255, forward strand.
GTCATCCTGCAGAATTCCACCGGTGTCACCTGAGTTAGGATTGAAGCTCCAGTAGAATGAGTTGCAGATGCCCTTGGATGTGAAGTACGACATCAATGCCTGCTGTAGGACTGGGTCCATCGGATTTCCACCTGCGTTGCCGAACTTGCCGCCCCACTCTCCCGGGATGATGGTATAGGCTGGGTTATTCGTCAGGTATCCGAAGTGCGTTTCCCAGACCCCTGCCATATTTGAGGGGAAGGACGAATCATAGAAGTATGGCTGACTGTACACATCCGGTCCGTACATGTGCGGAGAGAGCACCAGCTTGTTTGCAGGGATCGCAGAAGTCGAGATTGGCGTACACTTGACCGGCTCGAGATTATTTCCCCATCCATGCGGGATAGAGCTCGAACAGCTTGGATTCTCCCCGATACCTTCCACGAACACGAGGATATTTGGGTTTGCGGCAAGCACTTGTTTTCCTGCCCGCTCGGCCGCAAGGTTCCAGTCCGTTGCGGTGTTACCTGTTCCCCATGTCGCCGCGCCATGCGGCTCGTTCTTGAGGTCGATACCGATGACGTTTCCGGCTGTGCGGTAGCGGGTAGCAAGGGATACCAGATCAGCAATCCATTGCTGTTCGCTATACCACGGGGTGTACCAAAGCTCGGAAATCGCGTTGTTATCAGGCCGATGATGGTCGAGAAGGACATACAGACCCTGCTGCCCCATTTCGCTGATGATCTCGTCGAGCACCTGAATGCTATTTTTCCCCGTGAGCTCGGGGTTCACGGTGTAGTCGATCCCATTGACGGCAGAGCCGTTTATCGAGGCCGGATTGACCGGAAGCCTGACTGCGTTGAACCCAAGGTTTTTAATCTGGCTGATCATGTCTTTATAGCTTCTCGACCAGAGTCCGTGTGGGGCAAGCGTGTCGGTTTCTGACCCGAACCAGTTAATCCCTCGAAGCGTGATAACGTTTCCATCGCGGTAGATCTTGTTCGCGCCCGCCGTGTATCCACTCTGTCCTATGTTTGACGGTGGATCCGATGGTTCTATCGGTTTTGCTGGAGACGAGGATGCACTGCGAGGCTTCAGGGAAATCGAATCGACGAATATCGGTGCCTGTCCGGTGCCGCTTCCATCCTGGAGTGCGATACCCTTGAGCAGTCCCGTTCCCAGATCGGAAACCGGAATACTGAACGTCGAATACCCTGACGTTTTAATTTCACCACCGTATCCTTGCAACGCAAGACTCTTTGCTACCTGATCGAACTCGTTATATACAAGCAGGGTCAGGTTCGTTGAAGGCGCTGTCGCCTGGACCGAAACGTCCAGTGCTGAAAAGTCGGACATGTTCAGTTGGGTATGGCGGTGGAAGTACAAACCTCCCCAGGGGGACAGCTTCACCCAGATCGATCTGTTCCCGGATTTGACCGGTGCAGGGTTGTCCAGGTTGCGGCTTGCGTTCCAGGACCAGTCTGTCCACTGGCTACCAAGCGCATCTTCATATATGATTTCTTCATGTTCTGCGGTGACCGGAGAAACGAGCGCGGATAACCCCGCCCCCGTGCTTGCTGTCAGTAAGATAGCCATGACTCCGGATGCAATTTTCGCCGTGATCTTCCTTCCTGTTTTCATATTGTTTTGTTTTGAATTTAAACAAATGAAACCAAAAGGTCGATTCTAGAAGGAGCTCAAAAGATCGTCAAATTAATATTTTTGAATGTTACGGAGTGAGAGCCGTTTTCATGAAGATGAACAATTCTTTTCAACTCGGCTACGATCATGAAACACTCATGAAAACGTTCAAAAAAACAAATCCAGTCAAATTACACTAGAGGTTGCCGGGGTGAAGGCGGTTTCATTAAAAACGTCCGTCCATAAGCCTGCTTCATTTTGATCACGACCTCAGGCAAAAAAATGCAGAAACCTCGGGTTTTTATAGTATTTTGGGGGGTATGTCGACTATGTTCTTGTGCGGTCAAGCGGTACTCTTGCGCTGGAGTGCAACGTGATCACCGGTTGCCACCTTCAAGGATTTTTTGTAGAGTGGAGCACATGACAGCGTTACTGACGTTTATTGGTGCGGGTGTGTGTCTGGTGCTTTCGAGCAACCTTCTGGTCCGGTCCCTGACGCGTCTCAGTCGTCTCATCCGTCTCAGTGAGTTTGCGATAAGTTTCATCCTCGTCGCATTTGCGACCTCTCTGCCTGAACTCATGGTTGCGATTTCATCTGCGGCGAAGGGTTCGTCTTCATTGGCGCTCGGGCTTGCGATTGGTTCGAACATCGTTGATCTGAGCCTGATCCTTGGCATCACGATCGTCGTAGCGGGAAAGATTGGCGTCAAGACCATTCTTGAGAAGATGGATACCGTGTATATGACTGTTATTGCGGTGTTAGTACTGCTTTTATGCGGCGATGGAGAGGTGTCGAGGGCGGACGGGATGATCCTCCTGCTCGGGTATGGTCTGTACCTTTGGAACCTGTTTCACGGGCGGCGCTTCAGTAGTCAGACAGACACCAGGATGCAGGCAAAAAAGTCGCTTCTGCAGTTGATGCTTTTTCTCTTCAGTATCGTCGGGCTTCTCATCAGTGCTGAAACGCTCGTCCATAGCACTGGTCAATTGGCGGTTTCGTTGAATGTTCCGCTCGTCCTGATAGGATTTATTCTTGTAGCCTTCGGGACGTCGCTTCCTGAGCTTGCGTTTGAGCTGAGGGCGATCAGGAGAAATCACAAAAGTCTTGCACTTGGAGACCTTATCGGGAGTGTTGTTACGAATTTCGCTTTGGTTATAGGAATTTCATCTATCATTTCGCCGATCTCGATTTCGAGTGTCCTGATTCTGAGGAGCAGTATGGTATTTCTGGTCATCGTTGTGGTGTTGTTCAATGTGTTTATGTACTCAAGGAAACAATTGTCACGGAATGAAGGAATTGTGTTGATTACGGTGTACTTCTGCTACCTAGCTGCACAGTTTATCATCGAACGAATGTCATGATGCATCCGGGTATCTGAGCGTCTGAATACCTATCGGATAATCATTGTGTGGTGATATTTCGTTAAACAACGGAGGTCTCACCTTCGAAAGTCTTTTGTTTCCGATTCAGACCGTGCGCCGTACGTCTGTCAATTACCGCGTGGAAATGATATAATATAGGGTATGGGATACCTGATGACCAAAAATGTCGTTATGATCATTACCGCCGGTGCGAGCGCGTTGCTTGCCATTATCGGAGGGCTGATCGTATTGACTGGAAACGGTAGCACGATATTTGTGAGGGCATCGGACATTCGGGCAGAACAAGTTGTTTTCCAACCGGTGAGCGGGCAAAATAACGACCCTGTCCGGTATGACGATTCTGTTCCGGGAAGCACCAATTATGAGGTTGAAACTGACGGGTACGTTGATTATACGTATGTTGCGCCCGGGTACACGGATTACTCATATTCTCCGTATAGATATGTTAATTACTCTGATTGTCCACCGTCAAAGACAAGCTATGACTACGTGCCGACTCATCATACAAAATATGATGAACCGGTTGATCACTTTACCGACTATTCCGACAGAGTTCATGAGTATACGGATTATTCAGACAGGATACATGAGTATGTTGATTATTCCGGAGACCCGAAAGGGTACGTCGATTACTCCGGAGGACCTCATGGGTACACAGATTACTCATATACACCGCCATACAATACTGTATACACGTTGTACGCAAAACGATATGTCAGATATGACAAGAAGTATACGGAATTCAAAGAAGGGACGTATTGGTATGACCGGGATGACAAAGATACGGATGGGGAGCACCATCACGATTGGAAAAAAGATGGCCACACGTCTTGGGATAAGGATAAAAATAAGTACAAGGACAGGTCCTGGTATCACCGCAAGACTGTGACCCTGTAGTGCGTTTTTCCTGAGGGTTGAGAACGATTTTTCTGCTGAGGTCAGCCTTAGTGCGATTTTTTCTTTTTATTATGATACAATTCGCCGATGCCGACTACTTCAAACAAGACGAAAATTACACAAGACCGCATTAGAAACGTTGCGATAATCGCCCATGTTGATCATGGTAAAACGACGCTCGTCGATGCGTTCCTCAAGCAAAACAATGTTTTCAGGGAAAACGAAGCTGAAATGCAGCAACACCAGATCCTTGATTCCGGTGAGCTTGAGCGTGAGAAAGGGATCACAATACAGGCAAAGAATATCGCGATTCGGTATCGGGACCATAAGATAAACATTATTGATACGCCGGGGCATTCTGATTTCGGTGGTGAAGTCGAACGGACGTTGAATATGGCAGACGGTTGTATCTTGCTGGTAGATGCTCAGGAAGGGCCAATGCCACAGACGAAGTTTGTGCTCAAGAAGGCATTTGAGCTGGGTTTGGTCATCATTGTTGTGATCAACAAGATCGATAAGAAGCTTGCTGATATTAACAAAACGATCAGCCGTGTTCAGGATTTATTCCTGTCACTTGCCACTGAACCAAAACAGCTTGATTTCCCTGTTTTTTACGCCATTGGGCGGGAGGGGAAAGTATTTCGGACGCTACCTTCAGGGGATCTGACCGTTCCGAACTCGACACAGGGAGATGTGCGGCCGCTACTGGATGAAATTATCGAGTATATTCCTGCTCCTTCGGGAGATCCTGATGGCCCGTTTCAGATGCAGATTTGTTCCCTTGAATATGACAGCCATCAGGGACGCGCCCTTATAGGAAAAGTCAAACGGGGCACGGTGAGCATTAATGATCCGATAGCGTTGGTCCGATCGGAAAAAGACGGCGGAGATGGATCCGGAACGGTAGAGAAAAATGGTGCCGTGAAGCGGCTCATGGTACGGGAAGGATTGTCGTTTGTCGAGACGGACTACGTTATATCTGGTGACATCACCGCAATTTCTGGTATCGACACGACCGCGATCGGCGCAACGTTGTGTGATCCTCAGCATCCCGATCCACTTCCGGAGATCCACATTTCCGATCCCTCCGTCGAGATCAAGATGGAGGCGAATACATCACCGTTTGTCGGGAAAGAGGGAAAACTTGTTACTGCCCGACTTCTGCATGCACGACTTGATCGTGAAGCGGAAACGAATATTAGCTTGCGTGTCCGTAAAGGTCTGGATGGTGCGTACTACGTTGCCGGACGTGGTGAACTACAGCTATCGATTCTCATTGAAACCCTGCGACGCGAAGGTTTTGAGTTCCAGGTCAGAAAGCCCGAGGTAATCAACAAAATGATTGAAGGAAAAGAACACGAGCCGCAGGAAGAGCTCGTCATCGATGCTCCGGATGAGTACATTGGCGTCATAACTGAGGAGTTGAGCGTTCGTAAAGCACAGCTTACGGATATGCAGTCGGAGAACGGTCAGACGCGGTTCACCTACCTGATACTAACGCGGTACCTGCTGGGCCTGCGGCGAGTTCTCTTAACGGCGACAAAAGGGAATGTCGTCATGAACTCCTATGTGTCAGCGTACGTTCCGTTTACTGATCCGGGAGCTTTGCCGCAAAAGGGTTCGCTCATTTCATCGGAAACCGGAACTGCGATGGGCTACTCCTTGAATACACTTCAGGACCGGGGAATGCTTTTCATTAAACCGGGAGATGAAGTATATGAGGGAATGGTCGTCGGAATTAATAAATACGACAAAGATATGGAAATGAATCCTACAAAGGCCCGGCATCAATCTGCGGTCAGAATGAAACACGATGAGATCACGCAGACCAATTTGAAGCACACGATGCAGTTGACTCTAGACTATGCACTCTCCTATTTAAAAGATGATGAAATCCTGGAAATCACACCCAAAAACCTCCGTCTACGAAAAGCACTGCTGACGAAAACGGAACGTCAGTGGAAACAGCGGAGAACGTTAAGCCCGATCGCTGAAAAGTCGTTGAGGGAAAAGGGTGTGATCTAATCCGATTGGAGAATATCTTCAGGATATGTGTGTGGGTTCGCCTACGTCACCGTTTTCTTTGTAGCCTCGTACATCGCAATTCCCGCTGATATTGCAAGGTTGAACGAGTCAATACCTGCTTTCTGCGGGATCCGTACGAGCGCGCTGTCGTCCGTCTGCTGTTTGTTGAGTCCTCGTCCCTCATTGCCGAACACAAGCGAGAATGGTGTATCGAAGGAAACCGTATCGATTGACGTCTCCGCCTCTTTTGCAAAAAAATAGTAAGCACGGGGAAACGCATGCGAGTATTCCTGAAATCCGTCGAAATTCTGACATCTGACCTGAAATCGTGCTCCCATTGAGGCGCGGATTACCTCGGGGTGAAATGAATCAGCGGCAGGAGATATAACCGCAAGGTCCTGTAAGCCGAAGCCGAGCATGGTTCGGATGATGGTACCCACATTTCCGTGCGAGGAGGGATTGACGAGGACTACGTGGTTAAGGGCTGGATCGAGCGGTGTTTCGTACTTGCGGAACAGGCCGACCGCGTAGATGTTTTCCTTGGGCGTGATACGGCGGATCGCTTTGTCGCTGATCGAATATTTCATGTGATGCAGGCTCAGCGTATCTATAATTTCCCTTGCTCCGGCGTTCGTTTTTGCATCGGACCGGACGAGGACGGATAGCACATCATTGAACCGATGCTTTATCAGTTCGATTGTGGGATAGACACCGATAGAATACGAAAATTCGAGTTTTTTCCGGTAGGCCTTAAGTTTCATAGACAGTATTCTACCACAGTACAGGCGACTCCGAACGCACATCACACTTAATTTTTAATGAAAACAAATTGAGTTACATGAAATAGGTGGCGATAATCGAATAGTAATATGAGTGAGAAATGATATGAATGTGACGAGCTCTGCGTTCGGAAATGGTGAGACAATTCCCGTGATTTACACCTGTGACGGTGAGAATATCAGTATTCCAATCGATATCGCGGATGTCCCCGAAGGGACAGATAATCTTGCACTCATTATGGATGATCCTGATGCCCCAAACGGGACGTTCACCCACTGGCTGTTATGGGGAATTGATCCTACGGCACCGTTTATCCCGGAAGGATCTGTGCCGTCTGGCATTTTTATCGGGACAAGTGACAGTGGGACGAAGGGCTATACCGGTCCCTGTCCGCCTGCAAATGACGAGGCCCATCGGTATTTCATTAAGATCTTTGCGCTCAACATGAATCCTGGGCTTCCTGCGGGTTCGACGAGGGATGCGGTCGATACCGCTATTAAAAACAGTGTCATTGCCCGGGCTGAGCTGATGGGAATGTACAAGCGGCTTGTGTAGCTCGTTTGGTAATGAAAACGAAATTTTCATGAAATCCGTAGGGATTATTTGCGATATATGACCAATTACCTGCTTGACGGTCAATCTAGGAGTCGACTCTTCGGATAGATCTACCCTTTCTCAAATTTTTCTCAAATTTTCCCGCATGTACTACAATTATTGGTGAGATTCCATCTCCTGCCTTCTGAACCGATGAGAAAAACTGATCAGAAACCTCAAAGACAGACTTCCGGATGCGGCGTGCTGATTGGCGCAGTCATTTCCGTGTTTGTGAACCTTATCATGCTGTATGTGATAAGCACTCTGTATCCGTTCTTTCCATTTGTTATCGACGAGCAGTATATCGACTGGATCCCGTTTGCTGTCCTGTCGATTCTTACATCAATATTTGCGGAAATTGTCAGGGTTATCGCTGGAAAAGGGTCATTTCTGTCGATCATCGGTGACATGGTTCGTGATGGAGTGTTTTTCTCGGCAACGTTGATCTTGTACGAGATATTCCCGTTTGACCTTAGCAGTATTAGTGAGGTGATTCCTGCTGAACTGATACTGAGAATTGCACTGATTGCGATGTTGATCGGAAGTGGGATTGGAATTGTGTCCCATATTGTCAGGATTTTTAGAAAGATGGTGAAAATGTGATCACTGACGAGTTCGTCGCAGGAGAAATTCGAGCCGTCCCATGCGTTTTGGAGACGGGCTGACTGCGGAATGTGTGCTCCTTCTCTTTAAGACCTTCAGAACGAATGCCGTCGCAAGCACCGCAGCCAATGCTGTTACGATCATAATCCATTCGGTAGGGATGATCCAGAAGTCGATTGTTTTGACCTGGAGATCCGCACCCTCGCTCATGACATAGAGATCACTTTGGTAATGTCCAATGGAGTCCCAAGTCCACGAGATCTCCTCTGACAATCTTGATTCAGGGAGGAGCATCATCTGGCGGGGGTTGAGTGGGATCGTTTCTATGCGCGTGTGGTTTGAGGTATCAAAGAGATCAATTTTCGAGAATTTCAAATATCCTGATGGCCGGATATGAGTGTTTCCGGTGTTCAAAAGCTCGGTGCTGATATCAACATTCGATCCGATAACCAGGCGTGGGGATCGAAACCTGGAGACGCTGACTTCCACGACTGCGTTCTCTGATAGCTCGAGGTATAGGGGAATGGCATGGCTTATCCGGACCAGCTCTCCGTCGGCCTGTCCGGTTGGGGCAAATGTCATGAGAAGTGCCGGATAGTACGATCCGGCAGTCAGGGGAATGTCGTCCGGGACCCTGACGGAAAAGGATAGTTCGGTTTGCTTGCCGGGGTTGACGACCTGGTTCTCGAAGAGAACCCACCGCTCAAACGTATCCGTCATGGTAATTATATTCATCAATGAGTCGGTGTCCTGCTGAAAGCCAAGCCCCTTCCCTGATACAATGAGCGGAACAGCATAGTTATTTTCGACAACCAGCGAGAGTGTCCGTTCTTCTCCTTTTTTGAGCGTTAGAGAAAAAAACGCAGGGTAGATACCCAAGCCTGAAGTTTTTTCGGAAGTATCCATTTCAGAATGTGCCGATGGATGAAAAGGTTATGACATCCTGGTACTCGCCTGACGCTTGTGCGGCGCCTGATTTTGCCTTAATCCAGATCGCTCCCCTGCCCCCGACGAGTGGGTGTCCGGTGCCGCTATCGCAGTTCTCTCCGGCATCGGAGATACTGCAGAGAATAACGGCAGAAGAGGTGTTGATCCCGCCCACGACGTCTGTGCCAGACGGATCGATGAACCGGGATTGAGCTCTTAGATATCCGGGTTGAGGTGATACCGGAAGAAACGTTGCGGTGTTCACTCGCAGTCCGTACCCATCGGAAGCTGTCGCCAAGTTCTCGTCGAGAGACTCTATTGTAGATGCGCTCTCGGAATGATAAAGACCGGAGTGCTGGTCAAATACATTCACCGTTGCACCGCTGACGGCGTTTGTTCCGAGATCGATCCAGACATAGTCTGGCGCCGTGCTGATTGACTGGCTAATCTTTCCCATATCTATCGTGTGAGGAGGATCAGTGTCCTGCCATGTATCTCCGCTGATATTGACTGCCAGGTACACGTAGGGGTAAACGGTTGTTGCTGAGGCATCAGTGCTGGGACTTGACTCTGTGAAATCACCATTAAGAGCGCGAAGGCGAATGTGGTACTCTGTCCCTGCCTTCAAACCGGCAATGTTTGTTCCTTCCGTTTCCCACGACGTTTCACTCAGATAATCATTGATGTCTTTTTCCGGCACCACTTGTCGGGTAGGACCGTCAATATATTGAACGGTTGTCCAATCATCGGATGAAATCTCGACCAGATACAGGGTGCCTGACGGGTTTCCATTTGCGTTGAGCTCGAACCGTGCTCTGTCGTAACAGCCTCCGTCTCCACAGAGTGCTTCCATTGTCGCATCATCCGTCTGAAAATATGAAACGGTTGGTACTTCCGCCATGAATGTGTATCCCGTCCCTATACCAAGTGCATAGTTCTCGCTCTCAAAACGGATATCATTAAGAGAAGCACCGAGGGAATCGAAAAGTCGGTAGTCTGCTGAGGTTGAAACTTGGTCGTCATCTCCGCCTGCATTAATTGTTGAGTGGACAATTTCATATCCGCTTTCAGAGGTCATGTTTTGAGCGAAACATGAGAAAGTCAG
>JAQVGB010000074.1 GCA_028696915.1 Candidatus Dojkabacteria bacterium
CATGGCGCTTATCCAAGCCAAAAGTGACGCACGCATCTTCGTCGACGAGGACTATTCTTCGTCAGATGTATCGGAAGACTTCGTCGGAAGGAAAGCGCTGTCCCTGTTTCACCTCCGGGAGATCGACGTGCCGGTCCCTCCATTCTTCGCTGTTTCACCGGCACTTTTTTCGCAGTACATCACAAGCTGTCTATCCGGCGGCGTGCCCTCAGACGCAAGTGATGCGGATATTCGTGAAAAAATCCTGAACGGAGCGTTTTCGTTGACCGAACGAAATGAAATCATGGAGGGATATTCTCGGATTTCAGGTTTTTCGCAGTCATGGGTTTCGGTTCGTTCCTCCATCGTTCTGCCGGTCGCGTTCAGAGACGTCTCTTTTGCCGGCATGCTTGACACGGTGCTCAATGTTAAAGGTCTTGATAATCTCCTGCAGGCAATCCGGAAGGTCTACGCAAGCGCATTCACCGGAAAAGTGTCGCAGTACACCAAACAAATTGGACTGCCGCTGTCGGACTTGAAAGTCGCACTCGTTATTCAAAAAATGGTACAGGCAGAGGCCTCAGGTATCGTGTTCACCATCGATCCGATATCTCAGAACCCGAAGTTCCTTACCATCGAAGCCGTGTTCGGACTGGGCGATGTCATCGCAAGCGGTGAGATCACTCCCGATCAGTACGTTATCGACAAAGACAGTTTCGATTTCATCGAAAAACGGATCGTCCCGCAGGAGTGGATGACCGTCCGCAAAGTCCCGGCAAAACCGGACCAGCCGGCAGAACAGAAAGTGCAGATCTCAAAGGCGTGGCAACAACAGCAAAAAATCGAAAACCGGCATATTAAAGAGCTCGCAGGGGTAGCGGTCCGGATAGAGAAAGAAATCGGAAAACCACAGGATATCGAGTGGGTCTTCGAAGGCGGACGCATCTGGCTTCTCCAGACGACGGATGTCACTCCCGTTACCCTTCCGAAATTTGACACACAGCCGCTCGAGATTGATCCCTCGATCATCTCTGCCGCCCAGGAAATCGCCCAACGGGAACAGGCAAAGCAAGCGGTCAAACAGGAGCTCAACCAGAAGAAAAATGAAGGAATAGTTTCTCCGCCAAAACCTTCCGGACCGACCGCGGACGACTCATCCGTATCCGCTACCTCGGAACCGCTTGTCGGGAAGCCCATCACCAGACAGATTATCAGAAGTGTCCTCCAGAAACGAACAGATACGTCACGGGCGGACCGACCCCATCCGCTCCCGCTTCCCGGAGAGAAACTCCTGCTGACCGGGATCGGTGCGAGCGAGTCAGCGAGCCGCGGAGTAGCTGTCATTATCCAGCACCCTACCGACATCGAGTTGTCAAAGAAGCGGCTCACGCGAGATGCCGTCATGATACTTGCCGATCATTTCCCGGAATCCGACCAGTACATCTCTCGGGTTGGAGCGGTAATCGTCGATACAGGTGGTACCACGAGCGACATCGCCACTCTCTGCAGGGAAACAAAAACTCCCTGTGTCATGGGTTGTCACATCGCAAGCCGGATGTTGCATGACGGAGAGAAGCTTCTGGTGGACGGCACCATCGGTGCAGTGTATGGCATCAGGCAAGCACATTCGCAATCAATGCAATCACAGGAAAGCAAAAAACAAAAGCTACCAAAAACAAAGAAAGAGAAGATCGTGCCTGCACCGGAGCCGCAAAAAATGACCGGTACATCTACCGTCACGGTTGGGAAGAAGACAGAAGGTCCAGTAGTCAACCCCGACATCCGAACGGCCACAAAAATCTTCGCCGATATCTCGGCCAACGGAAAACAGGACACGAAAACAGCCGCTGACTCCCTTGAACACGCCGACGGAATTGCCTGCTATGAAGCCGACATCTACTTCAAACGCGCGAACAGACACCCGGTCTCCCTCATTTCCGGCGGCAAACGGGCGGAAACAGTGAAATCCCTGGCACGCGACATTTCGGAATTTGCAGAGATTTGCAAAGGAAAACGGCTTATCGTCAGTATCGGCTCGATGAGCTCCGGTCAGTACAAACACCTGACCGGAGGCGAGACAGCCGAAACCGTTGATGACCCCGACTACACAGAACGAACACGCGGCCTCCCACGGCTACTCAAACAAACCGAAGAACTGTCGCTTTTACTTGCGGCTGTACGGAGGGTCCGTAACGTCGAAGGTTGGCGGCACACATCGATTGCTGTCCGGTACCCGACGACACCGAACCTTTTGTCCGATTTCAAAAAAATGTTGTCGACAAACGGTTTACGGCGATCATCGACATTTAACGTTTTTGTGTACGTCGATACCCCATCAGAAGCGCTGATCCTGGAGGACTTCCTCTCTGTCGGGATCGATGGACTGCTGATTGACTTGAAAACCCTTTCCGGGCACATGCTGTCGACGAATGAAACGGACGACAGCGTGAAGAAGGTGCTTGAATCCATACGAGGAAAAGCCCGGGAACTACCGGCGATTGCACAATTGACCAAGAATTCAACCGAACTTGTTCCATTTCTTGTCAAATCGGGTTTTCATGGTATCTCGGTCGAGCCCGGGCTTGTCGATGACGTCAGAGCGAAAACGGCGGATATCGAGCGTTCACTCATCTTGAGAAGGCCCACCAACGTATAGTATACTTTTAGCGGCATTCATCTTACAGCGTGAACCATGAGCGACACGGTCACAACACTAGGTCTGGAAACGGTCCCAGGTGATTACACTATCACTGAGCGCTCACCGCTTCTAGAGGCCAGAGAGAGAAAGAGGATTGAAGCCATTCTCGGATCCCCATTATCAGAATCACCAGTCTCCTCAATTCGTATTCCGATTACACTTTTTGACAATGTGTTCACACTTATCCGCGTGATTAGCTCTGCAGTGCATTATCGGAATGTCGGAAGTCAATACATTATAGGCTGTCAACCATTGCTACCAGATCAGTACCCCTACTTTGACTCATTCAACGATATTCAACTTGTAGTCAACCTTTTTCGTAGAGAGAAAAGATATCTGGAGGTTGCTGTTGTTGAAGTAGAGGACACGGGAGAAGAAGTTCCCGACGTAGAACTCCCGGAAAATGAGCCGGCAGGTGGGCCAGCCAAAAGATTCAGGGCAATTCTTGGCGTTTCCGGAACGCTGGATCAGAAAGCGTTAGAAGGTGATGACCGTCGGGAAGTAGGTCAGGAAACCGCGATAGCCTTCGC
>JAQVGB010000023.1 GCA_028696915.1 Candidatus Dojkabacteria bacterium
GAAATAGTAGTAGTCGTCAGGATTTCCCTCGTACCCACTGCACAAAAGATGTTGTGATATATACTCGTCCTCTTCCGCAGGCGCCTCTACAATTTCCTCATCAGGATCCGCATTTTCCGATTCCGGGCTCCGCGACTGCCTGCGAATACGGTCGGGTGTATCCGAAACCACATATGTATCTTCGGTCTCTTCCGACCGGTCTCCCCACAGCACAAATCCCGCAACAACAGCGAGCGCTGTCATGAACGCAAGCACCCCCAGTCCTACCAGCACAATGATGATGCCTTTTTTTGCTCCTTTGTTTTTCGAACCCTCAGGACCGCCCTGGGGCTGTACCGGATTTGATAACTGGTCTGACGACATTTGGGAATGGTAAAAATTTAACAAACGCTCACCGCGATTTCGTTCTCCACACGGTTCCCTCTGGCAAATCTTCAATTTCTATGCCCATCTCTCTAAGTTCACTCCGAATCTTGTCCGCTTTGTCCCAGTCACCATGTTTACGCGCATCGTCCCGCAGACCGATCATTTGTTCAACTTTTTTCTCCAATTTCCCGTCAATACTCGGTGATACCTCCGTTTGTCCTTTCAAACGAAGCCCCAGCACCCGATCGAAATCAAGCACCGTCGCAAGCCGGTCCTCTACCGTTACTTCGTCATCTCTCAAAAGCTTCCATACCAAAGCCATCACCTCGGGAAGCATCAGATCGTTTTCCAGTGCGGAGATAAACGACTGCCGGTATGATGCGGACACACGACCCGTCCTGCCTTCAGCCGATCCGTACAGTTTCCTGACCGCCGCAATGAGCTTTAGCCGCGCATTCCGTGCAGACTGGAGATTATCCCATGTGAAATTTTGTTTCGTACGGTAGTGGGCAGTCAAAAAGAAATAGCGAAGGTCCATCGGCTCAAAACCCTTGTCCTTCACATCGGAAAGCTCATAGGCATTGCCCTCGCTTTTACCCATCCGTCCCCCATCGACCATCAGGAACATGTTGTGCAACCAGAACCGTACAACTTCTTTCTGGAACGCGCCATAGTTCTGGGCACGTTCATTTGGATGGTGGACGGAGATGTGGTCCTCGCCACCAGTATGAATATCAATCGTTTCCCCTAGATACTTCGTTCCCATCGCAGAGCACTCGATATGCCACCCGGGAAATCCGACACCCCATGGGGACTCCCACCGCATCGTCTGCTTGGCATGTTTACCGACAGCCTTGATCCACAGCGCGAAGTCCGCCGGGTTCCGCTTGTCAGGGTCGATATTCAACTCCTCTCGCACCCCCACCCGCTTCTCGTCCAGCGACTGACCGCCCTGTAATCGTGTATAGTCTGGCATTTTTGAAATATCAAAATACAACGCCTGGTCGGTTTCATAGGTGAAGCCGTTCTCTTCAATTTTTTTGACCAGACTGATCATGTCATCGATGTGATCGGTTGCCCGTGCCCACCTGACCGGCGTGAGAAAATTCATCTCCCGAAAATCACTTTTCACCGAATCGATATAGTGCTGGGCAATATCCCATACGGTTTGCCCGGTCTTACGGGCGGTTTTTTCCATTTTGTCCTCACCTTCGTCCCCGTCATCCGATAAATGGCCCACATCTGTGAAATTCATGACCTGCTCGACGGCAAGGCCCATATACTCGAGGCTCCGCCTCAATACATCGACAAATGTGTAGGCTCTTAGATTTCCCAACTGCATGTTCCAATACACAGTCGGACCGCAGTTATACATCGATACAACGCCTTTCCGGGACGGCGTGAATGCTTCGACTTTCCGTGTCAGTGTATTGTAGAAACGCATGTCATCATTATATACCATGAGCTAAGACGAAGGGTACGCGTAAGGAACCGGTTGGCGCTTTTTCTCACCCTTAGCCTAAGTCTTCACCGTAGCTCTAAAGTAGTCAGTTCAACACTTCTCGACAGACACACCGATATCTTTAAAGCAGGGTGTTGCCGATTCCGGATCGAGCACGCGGGGTGTGAGATAGTTCACCAGAAGCTTCTCGAAATGCAGAGGTGCGACAATGATCCGTTTTCCAACATCCGCGTGGACCTTAACGAGCGCTTCAATCGATCCCACCGATGATGTAATGCGGACACGGTCGCTATCCGAAAGCCCGAGGGCTTGCGCATCCATGGGGTTGACCAGCACGTATGGGCTTCCACCCAGCCCATTAAGCGTGCGACTACTGCGGGAGGTAAGCCCTGTACAAAAATGGAACATTGTCCGGGCGGTCGTGAACCGGAATGGAAAGCCTCCCGGCGTGAAATGCTCGTCCGGATAGTCGAAGGAAACGAGCCGTTTTGAAATGATCTCCTTGTCCGCAAACTGTCCCTCAGCCGACCGCACACCGTCACCCGTCAGACGGCCGTATCCGGGGACCACCTGTACCATTTCTTCAAATACCTGCCGATCGGAATCAAAGTCAAATCCTGATGCGCCGAGAGATTTTGCCCAATCCACCAGTATCCGTACCCCCGTCCGGATGTTGTCTCCTATAGTAATTCCACTATTGTCGAGACCGGATGTTTCGTTGAAAAACCCCCGCACCCGCCGCTCACCATTTGTGATGCTCCCCTGCTCTTCAGAAAGCACCGCCATGGGCAAAACCACATCTGCGAATTCCATGGTCCTGCCGGGATGGTGATGCTGGTATACAACGAATTTCCTCCGGAACGATCCCTCGAGCGCATTCAGGTCCGGCATGGACTGACACGGGTTGGACCCCATCACCCACACAAATTCCACCTCGTCACGGTAGAGTCCTTCGGTCGAGGGCAGGCCCTCGTGACTCCGATACGCATCGTTCCATCCATGCGCTATCGCCTTTGTGGTTGTCTCCCAATCCGGTTGAGCACCAACGTCCCCGGCTCCCTGCACGTTGACCTTTCCCCTGTTCGGGAAAAGCACCGCGTCAAGAAGCATTGATAGTCCCGTCACCGACGCGACGTTGTCCACGGAGTTTTGATGCTGGGTCAACCCCATCCCGTACCCAATCACCGGCACCTTCGCGTCCCTGATCAGGCGGTAAAAGTTGTCCATGTCCTGGGGCGTGAGGCCGAAAACCGAGGGAGGATTTTTGTGGGAAATCGACCGGGCCGACTCGAGAAATCCGTCAAATCCTTCCACATACCGCGCATCCCGGCTAATGTCGCCGTTGTCGACGAGCCTGACGATCAGGTGCGAGATCAGCGGCACGATCCCATGCGGACTGACCGAAAATACATAGTCGGACTGGGACCGGGTACCGCTGTGAGAAACATCGACCGTCGCGATTTTCGCGCCCTTGCGCTTCGCATTGAGCACCCGGTGAAACAGCACCGGGTAATCCTCAAGCGGATCGGTACCGATGAAAATAAACAGATCGCCTCGTTCGAGGTCATCCATCGTATGGACCGGAATGGCGGAAATTCCAAACGCCTTTTTGAACACCACACCGGTCGACGCATGGCACAATCGCGCGCAGGAATCGATATTGTTCGATCCGAAATGGGTCCGTGCAAGCTTCGACAGAAGATAGTTCGCTTCATTGGAGGCCTCACCCGATCCGAGGAAATACATATGATCTCTCAGTGAACCGCTGTGACGGGCTGCGATTTCATCAACATGCGCACGAATAAACGAGTACGCCTCCTCCCATGTGCACGTCTGCAGGGAAGCGTCTTTCCGGCGCCGCACCATCGGCCGGGTGATCCTGTTCGAACCAAGTACCTCATGGACCGTTAGTCCCTTCACGCACGGCATCCCGCGGCTGACCACATCGGTTTTGACCGGCATGGTTGCAACCGGTTTTCCCGTCTTCTCGTCAATATCCAGATGGAGGATACACCCGCATCCACAGTAGGGGCAGAGTACTGTCTGCATCAGAACATGTATTACAGATGTATGGTTATAGGGTTGTACGACCCTCAAGCGCCCGTTTAAGGGTCTGGCGGTCTGCGTACTCGAGATCGGCTCCCGTCGGCAAACCAACCGCAAGACGGCTCAAACGGATAGTCACGCCTTCCGGCAATTCAATCTCATCAAGCATATCATGAATGTAGGCCGATGTCGCCTCTCCCTCAAGGCTCGGATTCGTCGCAATGATAATTTCCAGCTCGGCTGGTCCATCCGTCCTTGTGGAGTTTGCAACCGACTGCGCTCGCTCGCTCACGACGGACTTCAGGTCACGCATCCGAAGTTGTTCCGGGCCAATCCCGTCCGCCGGCGAAACCACTCCCCCCAGCACAAAATACGTACCACTGTATACACCTGACTGTTCCAACGCGACTACGTCAAGCGGCTCTTCGACGACACAAATACTCGCACGGTTCCTGGTACGGTCGCTGCAAATCGCGCAGGGGTCCATATCGGCAACATTGAAGCAGACCGAACAGGTCTTCGTCTGGTCCTTCATCGCAATAAGCGCGTGCGCAAGGCCTTCGCTTCGCTCACGGGGGGCTCTGAGAAAAAAGTAGGCCATGCGTGCGGCAGATTTCGGCCCGACACCCGGAAGCTTACCGAACTCCTCTATGACTTTTTCGACACTTCGTGGAAGGACTGCCATTTTCCGACTCCTCTGACATGAATTCACTCATGATACAGGACAGAACCTTACCTGCTCAGGCATCACGAACCACCGAGCATGCTCCTGATCTGCCCAAGGTCCATATCTTTCGCGAGCTCTTTTTGAAGCTTCTTCTGATGATCTTTGTAGGCTTCTTTCAGTGCCGTCTGCAGGACCTCTTTATGCTCAGGGGCAAGCACCGCCTCGTCAATAACGACGTTCTCCAACTCCTGTGCCCCATTGAAATACAATCGGACAGTTCCATCACGTGACTGACCGGTCACCTTGATCTGCCGCATCTTCTCCTGCATCCGTTTCGCCTCTCTCTGCATGCGGTATAAATCTTTCATCTGGCCGAACATATTTGCCATCGCGCGCGCCTTTTTTCAAAAGTTACGAGATCATGACGATCACTCCTGTTTATACCACAGCAGTAACAGTTTCTCCAGCAGTACCAGGCAAAAAAGAGTAAGAATTACGAGGAAATCGCGGAGATGAAGCCGTCCGTCTTAACGATCCCGCTCAGAATGTTCACACCGCTACAAGCTCGTCTCCAAAGACCTCAGAAACGCTGTCATAAATGCTTGCCTTCGATCCGGAAGACCGGGCGTAGCTTTCGGTCTCTTCGATAATAACAACATCAGCGGCAGGTGCCGATGGCCGTATGGAATCGTCGAGCTCACAACACACCTTGACCGGCTGTCCGAATACGGACTTGAACGCTTCTGACAACGCACTCCGGCTTTTGGGCATCTCGATGCGGTCCTTGTGAAAGTCAAACGCGACAGCAAGGATCAGCTCTCCATCCTTGACCTCCTTCAACCGTGACCGGCCGACGAATGCGTACAAATGGCTATTAAACGGCCTGAGCGCTTTGAGGAAATCCCCCCAGCGTTTCTCAACCTGGTCCCGTGTCAGGGACGACGGAGAAGCCTGTTTCCCACGCTGATCGACCTGTTTCTCGGAAGATTGTGCTGCCGGCTCATTTACGTGGATATCCTGTGCTGAGGCATTGCGTCCTTCTGCCGTTCCGCGGTACGGCTTGCGTTTGATAATGTTTGAGACCTTCCCTATAGTAATTTTTCTACCAACTTTTAATTTCTTCTTCGGCTCTTTGCCACCCGGCCCTGCATCTGCCCCACCGGTGGGCGGAGAGGAAACGACCGCCTCGACTTCCGTCGCCGATTCCTTCTCAAACAGCTCCATAGCATCCGCGATAAGCAATTCAAGCGGAAGTGTTGGAACAAGCGCATCCTTAAGCGAACGCTCAGCATCGACAAACAGATTGATCAGCTTGAGCGTCTTCTGGCGATCGAGATGAACTGCAAACGAGTACTCTTCCTTACCTGCCTCACCGCGCATGCCGGAAATAAGAATATCTCTCAGGACGTTCAACGTATATTTCACAAACTGTCCAAGATTGACACCCTTCTCCGCAAGCTCGGAAACAAGGTCCAGCGCCTCTGAGGCATTGCCGTTTACGATTTTTTCAAGAAGAAAGTACACCATCGTGCTATCGGCAAGACCCAGCACCATCCTGACCTCCTCTTCGGAAATATGCTTTGGCGTCTTGTCTTCTTTCTGGCCGCTGACGACCACGTCAAGCAGGGACAGCGCGTCCCGGTAACTCCCACGTGCGTTTTCAACAAGAAGCGACAGCGCGGTATCATCCGCCGTTACACCTTCCTGTTTGAGCACACGGTTGAGCAGAACGAGAACATCCTCGTCCGTCGCCGGACGGAAGTCGAACCGCTGACAACGCGACAGGATCGTTGCCGGCACCTTATGGATTTCCGTTGTCGCGAGAATGAAAATAGCGTGCGCAGGCGGCTCCTCCAGGGTCTTAAGAAGTGCGTTGAACGCTTCGGTGGTCAGCATATGGACTTCGTCAATGATATACACTTTCTTTTTGCCCTCGCTTGGAGAAAATTCTATCTTTTCCTTCAGCTCTCGGATTTGGTCGATACCACGGTTTGAGGCGGCATCGATTTCGACCAAATCAAGGAACCTCCCCTCGCGGATCGCGCTACAGGACGTGCACACTCCGCACGGATTTCCATCCGGCTTAAGCTGGAGGCAGTTCACAGCTTTAGCCAGAATCCGTGCGGTGCTTGTCTTCCCGAGACCGCGGGAACCGTAGAATAAATAGGCGTGAGAAACCTGATCTTGGGCAACAGCATTTTTCAGCAGATTCACCACATGCCCTTGCCCGATAAGATCGTCGAACTCTTGAGATCTATACTTGCGGTACATCACCTGAGACATGGCGAATCCACTATAGTCTCCGTTCCATCACCGCTACAAGCTCACCCAAAAACGTTTATTGCGGAAGGTTTTGATACACCATGTCCGAATCCAGTTCTTGTAGATCACTATCCTACGAAAAAGGACTACCGAGCGACATCGATTTCGAGCGAGAATTGAACAATCGAATTACCCAAATGTCGGTATCGGGGAACCGGTAGTCGAAAGGAACCGGGTTTTCCCGCCTTTTTTAATCCCACCTACAAAGTCTTTCTGAGCTTCGAAATCATCTCGTCAAGCAGTCTACAATACAAGCTAAAACCTACCGCACTAACATTTCCATGCTGTTCCCGACCGAGAAAGTTGCCCGCCCCCCTGATCTCCAGGTCCCGCTGTGCCAGCGTGAAGCCAGACCCCAGCTCTCTCAGCTGATCAATGGCGTCCAGACGCCTTCGAGCTGCATTCCACAGCACGCCGGCACCCTCGAAGGATTGCGATTGCCCGAAACCACCCCCAGCTTCCTCCACCGCCGCGTCAGCCTCATCTATTGACGAGCCGGAAAATTTCCGCTCCCGTTCAAGCACAGCCTTCCGCACCGTTTCCCGCCCCATGCCGCCATGATAAAGAAAATACGCGTGCGCCTGCCGGTCCCCACGGCCAATCCGCCCACGGATCTGATACAGCTGAGAAAGTCCGAACATTTCCGCCCGGTCGATAATGAGCGTGTTCACGTTGGGCATGTCAAGCCCGTTTTCAATGATCGTCGTGCAGAGAAGCACATCGTAGCGTCCTTCGTTAAACTCACGCATGACCTTCCCCAACGTCGCCGGGTCCTGCTGTCCGTGCCCGATCCCGGTACGGACATCGGGAAGCAGTTGAGAAAGCTTCTCAGCAACAGAGTGTATCGTTCGCACGCGGTTGTGCACATAGTACACCTGCCCGCCTCTTGAAACCTCCGTGCGTATCGCCTCCTCGACACGTTTCCACGTGAACCGCTCGACGGTGTTCTCAATCGGAAGCCTTCCCTCGGGCGGTGTTGCGATGACCGAAATGTCCCGCACACCGGAAAGCGCCATGTTCAGCGTGCGGGGGATCGGGGTCGCTGATAACGACAATACTCTCGTTTCCACCCGCATCCGCTTCAATTTTTCCTTTTGTGAAACACCAAATTTCTGTTCCTCATCGACGACAAGCAAACCGAGCTGTTTGAAATCGACATCGGAGGACAGGAGGCGGTGCGTCCCAATCACAATATCGACAGAACCTGCCTTTATATCTTCTACGACCTTTTGCGCCTGGGGGACGGTGAGGAACCGGGAGAGCGCTTCCACACGTATTCCGTGAGGGGCAAAACGATCACTGAACACCCGGTAGTGTTGTTCGACAAGCACCGTGGTCGGTGCAAGCACCGCTATCTGTGCACCGGAGCGCGCGACCATATATGCCGCCCGCATCGCAACTTCCGTTTTCCCAAACCCAACATCCCCCACGATCACCCGGTCCATCGGTTTCGTGCTCCTCAGGTCCTCTTTAACATCCTCGATAGCACGAAGCTGATCCTCCGTCTCGGGGAACGGGAATCCTTTCTCAAAATCCGAGATTTCGATGAGCTGATCGTCGAGCGGCTTGACCTTCGTGACTTCACGGACGGCGTATAATCGAAGTAGTTCTCCGGCAAGTTCCTTGACCGCTTTGGTCACCCGTGCCTTCACGCGCCGCCATTCCCCGCCACCCAACCTGGTCAGCGTCGGGACCTTTGTGCCGGCGCCAACGTACTTCGTCAGTTTTTTCATTTGAGACATCGGCACCAGGAGCCGGTCCTTCTGTGCGTACTTGAGGACCAGGTACTGGAGCTCATATCCGTCTTTTTCCTGCACTTCCAGACCGCCGTACAGCCCAATGCCATGGTCCTCATGAACGATATATTCTCCCGGCCTGATCTGATTGAGGATCAAATCGCCGTACGTTCCTCTTCCCGTATCTTTTGACAGCCGGACCGTGCTCCACAGTTCACGGCCGGACAGGCACATCAACTTCATCGATGACGACTCGAACCCGCGCTCAAGGTTTCCGTGCAGGAACTGCATTCCGGGTAAACCTTCACGCAATTCTTCAATCGTGTCCGAATGCTCGTCGGTAACAAGCATAGCGCTCCATCCCTCGTCCATGCGGGAGCGGACGTGCTGTTCATCCCATCTGGCGGGGCGGATGTCCCATTCGATAACGCGGACCATCTGTCTCGCATGTGAAGGAACGATGCCGGTTGCCGCAACGACAACTCGGACAGGATTACCGTACGATGCGCCCGCGGCGATTGTGGTGAAAATACCATCTTCGTGCTGTTTTGACGAATCACCTCCGGCCCCGTCCGCAGTTTCATCCGGCCTACCACCCGCCCGCACCTCTGCCGGGAACACTAATTCGGACAACTCAGAACAGACTTTCCAGGTCAGCGGATCAAGCTCTCCGAGGCGCACCACTGCATCATCTTCGAACTCAATCCTGACAGGTGAAGGAAATCCAACCGGCCACACGGTCATGATCTCCCCGATCACACTGTACTCTCCGTCACTCCACACCCGTTTGACACGCTCGATCCCGGCATCGGCAATTCTCTTGAGGGTTTCGTCGTATGAGGTGTCCACCGCTATCGTGGTGTACCGCTGTGTGCCCGCAAGCGGCTCCAGGACGTCCTGGGTGAGCGAATCCACGTCGTTGGTGTCTTCCAACACATACCCTACCACCTGACGCTCACCGGTGGCACTTAGCAGAGACACCGCGGTGTGGGCAAGACCGATGTCTTCGATCCTCAGCCAGGGAATTGTATTTTCATCAAGAGCTTTTTGAATAGATGCAGCAATATGCTCCCCCGATTGCTCGACGTGGGGGTATGAGGATAACGCGCGATATACATTGTGTCCGTTAACGTCCGCTTTCACGTTTTCAAAATTCAAGCACAGACCTCAGCTGACGGATGGCGTCCTGTACCGATTCATCAAATGTCTGCCGCTCACGTTCGGACATTGTGCTCAACACATACTCGTCTCCGGGAATGCTTCTATCTCCCTCCCGGCTGTCCACGCCGAGCCTGACCCGCAGGAAATCCTTCCGGCCCAGCACATGTTCGACATTGAGCACGCCGTTGTGAAGGTGCGGTGAAACTTCTTTTTGAATTTTAAACTTGCCCAACGGGATATCCAGATCGTCATGCACAACGATCAATTCATCGGAAATTTTTGCCTTCGTTTGGTCGATAACCCCGCGCACCGCCTGGCCGGACAGGTTCATGAATGTCAGCGGCTTGATAATGACCATTCTCACCATTCCGCCCGACTTCACCTCACGAAGCATGTATTGACCGCCGGTGTCCGATTTCCAGTCATACACATCATACTGCTTGTCCCAGCCGAGAAATTCACCCAGCTGGTCGACGAACATATACCCCGCGTTATGCCGGGTCCCTTCGTACTTTTTACCAGGATTACCCAATCCCGCAACAACAAACATGGGAAAAGTATATCACGCGCCTGCGGAAAAGACATCGCGCAGGACCCGCTCCTGTAGAGAAAACATCTCCTCCGTCTGCTCATCACCATCACGAAACGAGCGGTCATGGTCCATCCCCCCCAGATGGAGAAGCCCATGCACCAGAACCCGCACAAGCTCTTTCTCGAACACTTCTCCGAATTCCCGGGCATTCTTTTTCACCATGCCCGGACTGATCCACACCTCCCCCGCGACCGGTTCGGTCAGCGGGAACGACAAAACATCGGTAGCACGGTCCTCTTGACGGAACTGCCGGTTCAGCTTCCGGATCTGTGTTCTGTCACAAAGGATAATGTTCACTTCCTGTCCTTGGAGCGTTGAACAGACGGTCGAAACGTGTATCGCAACCGTTTTGAGGTGTGCCACCAACACCTTATGGGCTGCTGAACAGACGTCCGCCTCACACGGTGTAAATAGAAAAATTTCTAGAGGTTTAATCTTTGCATGCATACCCGGAAAGATCGGTTACACTAATACTTCTCTGACGATCCTGCTGACGACCGCCCCGTCCGCCCTACCCTGCAGTTCCTTCATGACCGTTCCCATCACCATTCCCATACTTCCGGCTCCGGAAGCACCTGTTTCATTGACGACACGTTCCACAACCGAACGGATCTCGTCCTCGCCAGCTTCCTGAGGGAGGTACTTCTGGACAACATCAAGCTGTGCCTGTTCGCGCTGAGCAAGGTCCTCCCTGCCCGCTGACGTATACTGCTCGATGGAATCCTTGATCTTCTTTGCTTCGGCAAAGACAGCTTTCTTCTCCTCATCTTCAGAAAGGTCCTCACCCTTCGCAATACGTGCGTTCTTGAGGGCGCTCAACACGATCTTGAGAATATCGACGGTAACGGTATCTCCGGACTTTACCGCAGAAAGCATATCTTTCTGCATGGTGTCAAAAAGAGACATGGGGACGGAGTATAAACTTACTTCGACTGCCGCCGTCTGGCCGCCCTGCGGCGCCGTTTCATTTTCTTCCACTCACGCCGCTTGTCACGGTCGATTGTGGCCGCAATGATCCGATACGCCTTTTCCCTCGCCGTGTCGAGGATCTTCTCGCGAAGGACCTCACGGTGAAGGCGTTTTAACGCCATATCGATATTTTCGTTTGCATGTACAATGACTGCCATAACGGTGAGGATTATACACAAATTCAAGATATGTGGAAACAGCTGGCTAAAGAAATAAGCCTCGTCGTCCAATACCGCTACTTCTCCTCGTCACTTCGGGCCCTCCGAATCATTCCCTGCTCCCAACGGCTTCTCCGGCCTTCCTTTGACAACGTAAAGGAGATCTTACTCCTGACCGAAGAAAGGCCACTCGTGAAGCCCTCCACAGCCCCGTCCAGAAGTCCGAATCGGTAGTACCCGAACCCAAGTGCCACCAGCAGGAACCCCAAACCCACTCTCACCACCGTATTGTCAAAAATTCCTGTTTCCGGAAGGGGTCCCTCCTCTTCCGGCGGGGCAACATACGGGCCACAGGTCACAAAGATATCTTCGTACGCATGCAGATCCTCCCCGGTCGATAGATGTGCTACCGCATGGTTGTTCAACTCCTCCCCGAACAGCTCCTCAGGAATACGAACCATATAATGGTATGTCTGGGTCTCTCCCTCCGAAAATTCTCCGGCATCACCTTCAAGATTCCACAGGATATCGGTTTCGTCGATCTCGGTGGCTTCCGGTGTCGTTGAAAGGATTCCGTTCGCATCAATTGACGGATCATATGTATCCTGGACATATTCCACCGTTCCTCCCGCCGCTACGTTTTCCACGGTGATTTCGTAGCTTACCTCGGCATATGCATTCTCCGTGCCCTCTTCATAACAGACGACTGTGCCTTCTTTATCGATATCCCAATCGGGATTCACCTCTTCGAGACTGCAGTTTGTAAAAGTCCACCGAAAACCGGAATTTATTCCTTCAGAAAGATTGAGACAATGCTCATAGTCAAGCCCGCAGTGATCACAGAGACCTGTTGTGCAGATGCCTGCTGATGATGTGACCGGACCTAACATATCGCTATACGGTACTCCCGTCGGAAGCGTCTGGCTCAGGCTTCGAAGATTTTCAAATCTCACTGCAAACGCACCGTCAGAGGCTACCGTTGTGTTTGGTGCCGAGGTGAATACTCCTGATGCATTTGTAACAAGCGATTCAGTTTTAGATTGTGAGCCATGTTTATAAAATGTGATGTTGGCCCCTTCGATCGGGTACGCTTCTCCATTTTCGTCCTGACAGTACACCCCGCCCTGTACTTGCAGATACTCATATGAAACAGCAGGGCATGCACAGGTTGTATGATTACAGGTCGCCCAGGTACAGGAAGTACCAGCGGGATCACCCACCTCGCACTGCTCACCGGCGTCGAGAACGCCGTCGCCGCAGAAGGGGTTTTCTTCCTCGCCCTCACAAACCTCCTCAACCCAGTTACAGCCGCTTCCCCAACATAATGAACGACCGCCGTACGAGACATCCAACTGCCATCTCCCGCAGTCAGGTTCTCCTATACTAAATGAATGCGTCCCATCACCGACTTTCTCGGAAGTGCTCGTGCAACCGACAGAGCAGTTCGTTCCGTGATTTGTTGCGGCATTGTATTCAGAAAGAGTACTAAAAGACTCCCTACACCGGGCAACGCTCAGGCTTATCTCACCGCAATTGCGAACCGTAACCGTACAACTTGATCCTCCACCCGTTCCTGTGACACTGCAGTCTCCACCCGGGGTTGTCTGCCCTCCGCATAAACAACGACCATCGTTGTACCAACAGCCACTTCCGGAATGGGTCCCGCACTCACTTTCATTATTATTGAAATCGCTACACCTGCAGTCACGTCTCACTACCCCTCCCTCAGAACACCATGTGCATGTACCTTCGGCTGGATTACAATTTTCGCACGTGAGGTCGCTGGGCGGAGGTTGAGAATCATCGCCATCGTCACCCCCTTCGCAGGTGCCAGGTTTGGATTGTTCTTCACAATTTGGTTGAGTGAGACACCAACAGATACATCCATCACTTGGTTGACCATACCCTGATGGACACGTGCACGTTCCCCCGTTAGGGCAAAGATCCGCCGCCTCGCTTTCCTCCGGCGTCACTTCTTTCTCCTGGCTGATACGCCATGCAAGAAAACCGGCAACCCCGGCTAACCCCACAAAAATACACAGTGAAGCAATAACGAGAAACTTTTTGCTTATCTGCAGAGCCAACGGCGGACAGTTCCTAATTTACAACCACATCGCCCTTCATGCTACAACACACCTCACGAAAATGTCAAAGGCCAAATTCCGGATACACCGGACTTCCATCGAAACTCACCCATCACACAGTCGAAAAACGCATCAAAACAGCTCAGAAGCAATTCCGTGCACACGCCGCCGGTCCACCCCCCTAAAACCAGAACTGCACCACATCCTTGACCGCAATCGCCGCCGCGAACACCAACAACAAAACCATGCCGACCGTGAACATGACATTCTGCACTTTTTCGCTGACGGGTTTACGCCGCACCGC
>JAQVGB010000024.1 GCA_028696915.1 Candidatus Dojkabacteria bacterium
GTTAAGGCCGCGCTGATAGATTACTTATATAACAGTTTCCACAATGCACCTATTTAGAAAGAAGAAACAAGAACAGAAACAGCCGTCTCCCGTAGCACCTGCACTACCAAGACAGGTTCCCGCCGGGCATTTCTACTCGCCGGTTCCGAATTTGGCTGAGGTCAGACAAGATCGTCAGCGGATCTTTAACTATCAGGTTCCAGAGACGCCTGGGGTGGATCTCAACGATGAGGGGCAGAAGCGTATGCTGGAAGATCTTGCAAAGGTATATCCTGGGATTCCGTTCAAACCCGAGAAACAGCCGAGGCTGAGATACTATTTTGAAAACGAGTATTACGCCTATTTCGACGGGGTTATGCTTTACTGTATGATGAAACATCTGGCACCTTCCCGGTATATCGAGATCGGGTCGGGTTTTTCATCGTGTGTCGCACTTGATACGGACGAGCTGTTTCTGGAACGATCGACCGAGTTCACGTTTATAGAGCCATTTCCTGAGCGTCTGAAATCACTAATATCCGAGGACGACCGACGCATAACGATACATGAGAAGAGGCTACAGGATATTGATCTTTCAGTCTTTGAAACGTTGAAGACAGGAGACATTCTCTTTGTCGACTCGACGCATGTATCGAAGACGGGAAGTGATGTGAACATGATTATATTCGATATTCTTCCATTGCTCGCTTCGGGTGTGTACGTTCATATTCATGATATTTTCTTTCCGTTCGAATATCCTGAATCGTGGATTCTCGAGGGATGTGCGTGGAACGAGGATTATATTGTAAGAGCATTCCTTCAGTATAACTCCCGATTCGATATCGTCCTGTTCAATTCCTACGCCAGCTATTTCCACCGTGACTTTATCGTGAAGAATCTGCCACTTGCGCTGGACGCCGGAGATTCGGGGAAATCGTTTGTCGGGGGTGGTCTATGGTTACGAAAAAGATGAGCTAGCGAGCGGTTGTATTGCGGGAGAGCAAGGAGAGGCCAGTTTTCATTTTCCTGAATAGTGTCTTTCGTGAAACCACGGTGGTAACGATTAAGTCCATGACTGTCGCTGATAGTCGGGCGATTACCGAGATAGCAACTGCCAACTCGAATGGCATGTATGTGCTCAGCACGAGAACGATCACTCCCTCTCTCACACCGATTCCGCTTGGAGCGAATAATGCGAAGAGTCCGATAATTGTAGCTACGATGTATGCAGCCGCTGTTTCGTAGATATGGACTTGAGGAATCGGTGTTACAGATAGTGTGATGAAAAGAAAACTAACGGCACTCGCAAGACGTGGAAACATATACAGGATAGTCATCGAGATCGTCTCCATCAGGGATAGTGCCCGTATTCGTGGGATATTTTTGTGAAGGATCCGTTGGAGTCCGATATTAATGATCTTAATAAAGAGAGAGCTTTGTGACACAGCAAGAACTGCAATAACCAAGAGAGCCGTAGAAGATGCGAGTAGCAGCCGGACCTGACTTTCATTAAGAATAGTTGGAAGGAATGACTTTAGAAGGGGAATGGACAGGATGAATGAGGAGACTACCATGAAGAAGTAGTCGTAAACGATAGAAAGAGCTGTGTGTGATCTTGAAATTCCTCTTCGAGAGGCCATGCTGATCTTGCTGAGAATAAGCCCTACCTTACCAGGGATGTATCGGTATATCCATGATTTAATGTGAATACCCGCCAGTGATCGGATTGAGATTGTTGTGTCGGTAATCCTTCGAAGCAGTACTGCCCATGTTATACCTGAAACCGCAATGGATGTTCCGTATAACAAGCTCCCGAGTGCCAGGTTCCATATGTTGATAGCTAGTGAGATATCTTTGAAGCGGTCAACGTTTGTTATAAGTGCCTTTCCCCAAAAGAAGACGGTGACAGCCAAGAGGACTATTTTGAAATAGGGCACAATTTTTTTTGCTGGAATGGACCTTATGAACATTAGTCTTTTCTTTCGAGTTTCATCCGCTCAAGAATGTCCTCGATCAAACGTCTGTTGACGGCAAGAAGATCTGCAACAATACCTATGACAGCCATCTGAAAAGATACAAGTATTGTGACTCCGCCTGCGACAAGAGACTGCAGGTGTCCTGCCTTCTCACCAATAATCATGTAAAAGTAAACATATCTTCCTATCAGGAGAATTCCGACAATAAACAAGAGAGAACCCAGAATTGCAAAAAACTTCAGTGGTTGATAGATGGTATACATTCGGATGATAGTAGAGCCGGACTTCTTAATCTTGGTCCACATATTCTTTATCAGTCGGGACTGCCGTGTCTTTGGATTGACCTTGATTTTGACCCATGCCACATCGATACCTTTCTGGTTCGCCTGCATGAGGGTGTCCACGGTATATGTATAATCTGTAACGATATTAATCTTGCTCAGTGCCTCTCGTGAGTATGCACGAAATCCGCTAACTGCATCGGAAACTTGGCCGCCAGAGACTAGCTGGGTAACTGCACTTCCAAACTTCTGGAGAAATTTCTTGATAGTGCTGAATTCCTCGATAGTTCCTGTCTGACGGTCTCCGATGACGATCTCCGCTTTCCCTTCGAGGATCGGCCTGACGAGGTCGGGGATCCGCTCAGAAGGATACTGATTGTCGCCGTCAGTGTTAACAAGTATATCCGCGTCTTTTTTTATGGCATGATCTACACCTAGCTTGAATGCCCGACCAAGCCATCTACGGTTACTTCCACGGTATGTAACGATGTAATGAACTCCAAGTCTTTTTGCTACCTCAACGGTCTTGTCGGTAGATCCGTCATCTATGATCTGGTACTCAATAGTATCAACACCCGGAATTTTCTTGGGCATATTTTTAAAAACAAGGGGGAGCGTGCTTTCTTCATTGAGGCAGGGTATCTGGATGATTAGTTTCACTAATAAGGTGGTAGCACTGACCTTAGGACAATTCTGTCGAAAGGAGTATACCACAAGCGGGACGAGAGATAAGAAGGCGGAATGCTATTTGATGGTTTGCGCTATGGAGATTGTAGTGAAGACCATGCCAAGTCCGTCGGCTTTATGCTACGATAGATATGAAACGAGCCGAGAATTAGTGTAAAATAGCACGGTCTGGTATATTTTACTGAATATTATTACAAGTATCTGCACATGGGTTGGACGTGGGACCTCTACTCAGAGTTGGTCCGAACAAATTTCAAGCTGAAGTACCGGGGGTCGATCCTTGGATTCCTGTGGGTGCTGATGCGGCCGTTCGTTACCTTCCTGACACTTTTCGTCATCTTTTCAAGTATTTCGAGTGCACAAGGGTTCTCGGGGAAATCAGAGTACGCGATGTACCTGCTCATCGGTCTTGTCGTATTCACGTTCATTAACGAAGGGATCATCGAGGGCATGAATTCACTGATGCAGAGATCGGGGATAATACTCAAGATCGGATTCAATCGGTTCATCGCGCTCGCAAGCTCTATTACTATGGCGTTGATCAACTTCGTTATTAATTTACTTATCGTGTCGGTAGTCGCAGTCACCGCAGACGTGAGCCTCTCCGCACTGTCGGGTGTATATCTAGTATTTGTTATTTTAACGGCGCTTCTGATGGTGTTAGGGATCTCGTTTTTTTCAAGCATCATGTTGATTCGGCTTCGTGATTTGAGCCATATTGTGGAGCTGCTCATGCAATTGGTTTTTTATGCCAGTGCGATCTTTTTTCCGATCACCATTGTTCCTGAACGTTGGCGCTTCATCGTCGAGTACAATCCTATCGCTGTGTTTGTCCAGGCCGCTCGGGAAGCAATCACATCAGGATCGGTTGTACGATTTGACTATGTTATCGGGGCATTTATCTTTTCCCTTGTTCTTGTTGTCATGGGCAACTATTTCTTTCAGAGAAATGTGAAGAAAATTGCGGAATTCTTTTAGCGATCGAATGATATGAACAAGAAAGCAATCGAAGTAAAAGGGGTGTCGAAAACGTTCCGTCTGCCACTGACCCGGAAGGTGACGGTGCAAAGCTACTTCGTCAACCCTTTTGAGCGTCAGGAGTACCGGACGTTCCGCGCGCTTCAAAACGTTAATTTTTCCGTAGATGAGGGGGAGTTTTTTTCCGTCATCGGTCGAAATGGTGCGGGGAAGTCGACACTGCTGAAAATTCTTGCCGGTGTGTATGAGCAGGATAGCGGAAAGGTCTGTATCAATGGTCGCATAGTTCCCTTTCTTGAGCTTGGTGTCGGATTTCAGCCTGAGCTAACCGCGCGGGAAAATGTGTACCTGAATGGAGTTCTTTTGGGATTAACTCGGAAAGAGGTAGCGAAACTGTTTGACGAAATTATCGAGTTTTCAGAATTGAAGGGGTTTGAGGAGGTTCCTATCAAGAATTTCTCTTCCGGTATGACGGTTCGGCTCGGTTTTTCAGTAGCGATCAAAACGCACGCGGACATCATGCTCCTTGACGAGGTGCTTGCAGTCGGCGACGAACATTTCCAGACAAAGTGCTATTCGTACTTCAAATCAATCAAAGGTAAAAAGACGATCGTGTACGTATCTCACAATCTTGTTGCCGTGAAGCAATTCTCCGATCGGGTCCTGTATCTCGATGAGGATAACAAATATTATGTTGGGCCTCCGGATGAGATGATTCAGACGTATGCGAAAGATGTTAGTACGATGGACCAGACGAATTAAGCGGAGATCGGCGGTCTGACTTATGACGCTTTAATAATGTCCCTCAAGGCGCGGCTATACAAAGAATTTTCACGATCGCTTCATATTGCACGGATGAAAGTTCGCAATCCCTTATACCTTCACCTCTGGTTTTCGGACCAAAAAAGGACCAAGATACGGGAATGGGACATTCGCTCGCTCGATGTAGGTCCGGGTCGGGAGTATGTATTAATAACACTCCACAACAGCTACTTGACATCCATGGGAGGCATCGAAAAGGAGACGTTCGAGCTTGTTCGTTGGATGGTACGGCGGTTTCCCGATGTCGGGATTATCGTGTACTTCTATGACGTCAATGAAAAAAAATACGTCTTGCATCACGTTCTTCGGGGAAGAATGCAACATGCGTGGGAACTGTCGGATACTGCAGATGGGGAACGTGTTTTGCGGTCGATAGTTCAATCGTGTAAAGTGAAGCTTGCGCTTCTCGAACATCTTCAATGGCACAGTCTGCGATATATTCCTATACTTAAAGCGCATCGAACTGAAACTGTTTTGTTTTTGCATGACTTTTACTACTATTGTCCGTATAAGTACATGCCGCTTCCGTCTTCAAGCACGCGAAAGGAAGTCGAATGTAATTTATTCTCCAAGGATGCGATCTGCGATGACTGTGCGTATGGGAACCTTTTTCCGAACATTGCAATAAGTGACTGGAGACATGAAATGAAACGGATACTGAGTGATAAAGACATTACCTTCATTTGTTCGTCCGAATATGTAGAGCTCAAATACAGGGAGCTTTACTCGCTATCAGATATGAACAACTACATTGTTTCCTATCCTAATTTCGTTTCAAGAATTTCTTGAATATAGCATTTGTCGGCAATTACGAACGGTATAAGGGGAGTCATATTTTTGAGCAGGTCGTTACACAGCTTGGGCATCAACACTGCTGGTTTATCTTCGGCGTTGTTAAAGATCCGGTCCGTCAGCTTGACGGTATCAGGACGTATGGCGTTATTCATAAACAGTTCCCTTGGGGTGGGCTTCCCCGGATGCTACGCCGGAATAAGGTTGATGTTGCACTTTTGCTCTCAATGCTTCCCGAATCGTTCTCGATGACATTTTTTGAAACAATTTCGGCAGAAATTCCAGTGATTGCCTCCGATAAGGGATTTCCGGCCTTTCTTTTGCCGCAGTACCCATATTTCGTCGATGTTGAGAAGGGGTCTGCACCAGTTATTAACGCCATTGACCAGCTCTCGAATTCCCAAGAACGCTCACGTGTGCGTAAGATTGTTACCGAGATAAAGCAGGAACGTCTGCCTGAAATGCAGCAGAAGATACAGCTGAAGTACAATCGTATCGAGGAGCTTTTATCACGGAAAGATTAGGATAGTTTTTGAATGAATTCTCATGAAAATGCATATTCAAATCATCTTATATGAATCAGTCAGAGAAATCTCGCGCCTTCTTGAGTCATTTGCCATGATTAGCGATTTCTCTGGTTATGATGTTACCTTTCATTTTGTCGTTCACGATTCACATCCGTCCGCCATATACCGGTCACAACTAAAAAAATGGTTAAAGAAAGATGAGTTCACTCTTGATGTTAATAGGAATATCGGTTTTGCCGCTGGCCATAACTGGCTGTTTCACCGATATGGACCTATGTACGATGGTTTCTTCATGATCATGAATCCGGACACTATGTTCTTTTCAGATTTTTGGGGAAAGCTGTCGTGGAGAATGACAGAGACCTCTTCAAACGTGGGGATCGCGGAAATGAGGCAATTCCCGAAGGAGTACCCGAAGGTGTACGACCTTGAAACACTCGATGTGAATTATGCATCTGGATCGGCAGCGGTTGTTCGAACCAATGCATTTAGACAGGTGAAAGGCTTTGACGAAGCATTCTTTATGTACTATGAAGACGTTGATTTATCGTGGCGCCTGAGGGGTCTCGGGTACCGGATCATGTACTTTCCCGACTGCAGGGTTGTTCACCGTGTTGGTGGATCATCGACCAAGGACGGTAGGATCGAAAGCAACACCTTTGCTGTAACGCATAACCTTGCTGGAGAGATGTATATTGCAGAAAAGTTCCAACTGCCGCATGAAGAACGTCGGGCATGGATCGCTGAAAAGTCCGGGGTCGGTCCTTCTGCTGTTCGTTTGTATGCAAAGATGAGAAAAAAGATAAACGTGCAAAACCCAACTTCTGACACATCACTTGAAAAGGCCTTAACTCTGAGATGGTAGAGCATGACTTGTGGACGGTCATACTGCTTGTCGATCGGTTCTGTCCGGATGAATTTTTTGAAAGTGTGTTTTCAGTAATCCTTCAGGAATATCGTCCGATTAAGGTATGTGTTGTATTGGGGACTATATCAGGAAGAGATGAGCAGATTGTCCGAGAGATCACGGAAAAACTTACCTATGAGGGAATTAATTTTACAATCACTACGAACAAAAGCCGGATTAGTCCTGCAAAAATAAGTGAAGTAATTACAGGAATTCCCGATGGGGTTGTGAGCATCCTTCGTTCAGGCAACTACTATTACTTCGAGTTCGCGGATATGGTGCGGGAATTACAGATGTCTTCCCCGAAAAAGATCGCTGTTGGAGGGCATGCCCGGTCTGTTAAGGTCAGGCGGGGAAAACTGGTCCACACGGTATCGAAAAGTTTCTGTCAGGTTAGGGATGGTGAGATGTTGAGAGTGCTAAACGATTTCTCTGTTGTGCCCCCTGATGCCGTCATATTTCGTCGGGATATTTTAATGGCAGATCCGTTTAGCGAAAAGCTTCAAACCCTATTCATATGGTATTGGGTTATCCGACTCTTTGCCAGTGCTCCTGAAGCAACACTTTTTTCCCAGAGTATTGTTGTGGATGTTGTCTTTAAAAGAGGTATTCTAGAGTGGTTGAGGAGGAGACCTGAGCTACGAGCAGTACTGGATTCAAAAGAATATCGTTTACTAAAGAATCATGATAGTACTTCTTTTGGGAAAAAGTGAGCTCTGTGTCTCTCTGACTTAAAGAATGTAGATAATAGATGTGTGGGGCGTTGCTTCGTCTTCAAAAGGATATTCACCGGTGGCGCTTAGCTCTTAACACTGCATGCATAGTAATGACAAACGGTGTTAGCGTTTCTGGCACTCTCCGTCTCCTGCACCACATCCCGAAGTATATCCTTTTATGGACGCTCTCGATCGGGTTTTCAGCAACGAACCGTTTCCACTTTGGGATGAACTCCGGGTGTCGTTTCATTAATACCGCAAGACCTTTTTTCTCACGCTCGCTCACCGGTGTATCAAGGCTGTTGAATGTGCCGTGTCCTTTGTGGTAAATGTAGGTTGTGTCGTCCAGGACGTTGCGCCAGCCGTGTTTCTGTGCCCGAAGTGCGAAGTCCGTTTCTTCGCCATATCCTTTTCCAAATTCCTTCTCATCGAAAAAACCGATATCCTTCAATGCCGTCCGTTTAATGAACATACAAAATCCCACAGCGGTCGGTATATCCGGGTACCGGTGACCGCTGACCCGTTCAACAAGCCTTGCAAATGAATCAATGGTGTATCCATCCGGAACCTCATTGATATGTCCGAATGCAGGCACGGAGCAGATGCTGTTGCCGTTGTTAGTTAATGGTGTGACCGTTGCGATGTTCGGGCCGGAATAGGCGGCGCGAGTGAGCTTTTCGACCCAACCGCTCGTAACAACGGTATCGGTGTTGAGTAGAATGACATCCCGGGTTTTGCTCGTTTGCATGCCTTTGTTGACGGTCCCGACGAAGCCGAGATTTTTCTCGTTTTTCATAACGAGTGCAGTTCCGGTATACGACTCTGAAAATTGCTCGACGATAGAAGAGATCCGACCATCAGTGCTCGCATCATCGATGATGATGACGCGGTGCGGTGATGGTGTGTGCCTGAGCACGCTTTCAAGACAGGCTTGTGTGTAGTCAGGGGCGTTGTAGACGGGTATGATGATGTCGATCTCTGGGTTAGGTGCTGGATTTCTCGATTGCGGGATGGAAATAGATTTCATGATGACTTTTTCTTGGGTTGGAGGTCCGGCAGTTTTCCGAACCGCTTTGCCGCCGCTAGATAGAATTTGACCAGTTTTCTGCGTGCGATATCTTCGTACGCTTTGATCGTGTTGAGCAGTTTTTGAATGTCCGAATCGTTCGGTTCCGGGGCAATGAGCGCAAGCTCCGGATAGATCCTGAACACGTCCTGATAAGAGATTGTCAGCGACTGGTTTTTTGACAGGTCCTTAATGATACCGTAATTTCGTTCTATTTCTTTTCGTGAAAACCGATGGAATGAATTCGAGTCCTGCTGTCCGATGATCCGGTACTCGGACACGGTGCTGTTCACGTAGACCGGCTTGAGTTTGCCGGAAAACAACAATGAAAGCAGAAGGTACCAGTCTTCCCAGAGGTCCATATCTTCATGAATGTTAGCATCCGGAAACTGCCTGGGTGAGAATATGACACTACTCAGATGCAAATAATTCTCCGCGACCAGCCGCACGGGATTAAATGGCTCGCCGTAGCCTTTTCCTTTGCCGATCTCTGCGAATCCGTCTCTATACGGCGTCCGCCTCGAGATGATCGTGTTGCCGTATGCGAAGTTTGCCTTCTCCTCGAGCATTCTCCCAATCAAGACCTCGCCCATCTCCGGATAGAAAATGTCGTCGTCATCGAGGATCGATGCGAACTGGGGCTTTGTGTGTTTCCGGGCGAAGTCTAGACCGACGTTTATCGGATTGCCTCGCTTCTTCTTCGGATCTCCATGAAGAAGTGTGATGGAGATCTCGCGATTGAGCTTCGTGACAAGTTTCCTGATCGCCGGTGCATTCTGCCCCTTCGGATCGTGTATGACGAGGATGATGGATTTCTTGGGGTAGGTTTGGTTGATGACGGAACCAATCGTCTCTTCAAGCGTGTGATTTCCCGATCCGCGGGTCCTGATTATTGTTGTCCAAAGCGGTTGTTTCATGCCGGTGTAACAAGCTCTGTTTCATCTAGAGTGCAACATCTTGTGCCGGGGCAGTGTGGTCAGCCGGATTATAGCATTGACGCGGTCGGGGAAACATAGAAGGCAACTCCTTCGTATGTCCAATCGTGTGCAAGGTTTGCGATCACATAATCTCTCTCCACTGCCGATGTCGTATAGAAATGTCCACGGTAGCGGTTGCTCCAGAACCGGTAGACTGCGGTGAGATCTGGCCGTGACGCGGTGCTCGCGCAGAATCCGGGGCCTTCGTAGGTCCAGTCATGCGAGAGACTTGAAATCACATAATCCCGCTCGCTGGAGGAGATTGTGTAGAAGTGTCCGCGGTACACCGGGCTCCAGAACCGGTAGACGGCAGTCATCGCTTCCGGGCATGTCGATGTGCTGTAGTAGGCAATTCCCTCGTATGTCCAGTCGAACCACAAATTTGCGATGACATTGTCTTTTTCCGCTTCCGAATTCGTGTAGAAATGGTGCTTGTATCGATCGCTCCAGAACCGGTGGACCGCGCTGAATGTCTGCGTCGGCAGTTCCTGGGTCAGTGCGCCATACACATCCAACACCCCATATCCGAGGCCTTCCGTGAACCGCGTTGCGCCAATCTGAGTAGAGCCCCATCTGAGCTTGTACCGAGCCTGTGCGAATGAAATTGACGGTGTCACACTTTTCAAAAGTGCCGCGGCGGCCGATACCTGCGGAGCGGCAAACGATGTTCCTTGCGATGGGGCAAACGAGAACGACTTGAACGAATTGACCGTCGGGTCCCAGCTGGTCCCTTCGTCAAGCGTACAGGGGAGGGGGTTGCTTTGGGACGCGGCGTGGTAGCACTGGTAGTTGTATTGAGAAAATCCGAGGCCGGAGCTTGAGGAACCGACTGGAGCTGAGAGGTCCAGCCAGTCGCCGTATGTAGAGTACGAACTGCGTGATCCGTTGGGATTCGATGCGCCGACGGCAATACAATTTGCATATGCCGCAGGATACTGACGGATCGAGGTCCCGGTGTTCCCGGACGCGGCGACGGGAATGATTCCCGCCACTACTGCCTGGTTGATCATCTGTTCCTCGACCTCTGAAATATCCGGTCCGCCGAAGCTCATATTGATGACGTGCGCTCCGTTATCGATCGCGTATGCAATGGCGTCGATAATTGAAAAGGTCCAAGTCGAACCCCTGAAGTCGAACACTTTGATCGGCATGATCTGGACGTTGGGTGCAATGCCCGCTCCCTGTGAACCGTTGTTTGTCGCTCCGGCGATGATCGATGCGACATGGGTACCGTGCCCGTAGTCGTCGTCGGGATAGCCGTCTTCTTCGGTATGGCCGCCGTATGCGTACTCGTAGTTGTAGTAATCGTCGATGTTGACGCCGTGTATGTCGTCGATAAACAAGTTGGCGTCACTGTTGTCAGCTCCATCGAGCACTTCTCCCGGATTGGTCCACAGGTTTGCCGGTATTTCAGGCGTTGGATCGAAGTCCCACCCCTGTTCGTACAGATCAGGATCGAGCGCGCTGTGGTCGACGGTCCGATTATTCATGGCAAGGCCGGTATCGAGCACGGCGACAATGATGGTGGAGCGCCCGCCGTAATGGTTTCCCGCCCCAAGCTGGGCGTCAAGCTGGCTGTCGACGTAGTCCCAGGCAAGTGGCATCTGGATACCGTAGATCCCGCCGCCAACATTTTGCAATTGCCACTGATTTGAGAATTGAGGATCGTTGGGTGTCCAGGAGAGCGTGCGCTTGTAGCCCGGTTCGACATACAGAACGTCGCTACGTGCATTGAGTTCGGCGATAAACGCTTCCACGGTTCTCCCCTCCGGAACCTTCATCGCGGTCACCTGGCTATCTCCCAGTTCAGGCTGATCTGACT
The DNA here is from genome assembly GCA_028696915.1 of Candidatus Dojkabacteria bacterium. Classification (GTDB taxonomy): domain Bacteria; phylum Patescibacteriota; class Dojkabacteria; order SC72; family JAFGCJ01; genus JAQVGB01. The sequence continues at coordinate 11,531 of JAQVGB010000024.1, forward strand.
GCAGATGGTCGGGGACCGCCGAATTGAGGGATTGTGCCATCGATCTAATTTGTTTGTCAGAAAGAGATTTCTTCACCACGGCAACGACATACTCGTTGCTGTACTCTTTACCCGGCGCGGTCTGGGCCTTTATTTGGTTACGGGAAAGTGTGACTTTTTTGCCGTTCATGAAGTCATTGGTGGATGAGGGTTCAGATGTGGGTGAGACACTGCGGCTGGTATCAGCTCCGTACAGAGGGAATGACGGGTGGAGGGACACTGCAATCAGGGAGGCGATAAGCACTCCGGAGAGCAGGAACCTGGCGGGAAAACGGTTTCGTAAGAATGGAAAAGACGAGTGCGGGCGGTTTAATGACAAGGGTTAACCTTAATGAATTCAGTATTTCGTTTCATTGTAGTATGCTCATGCTGGAGGGTCAAGGAAATGGTAATGAAAATTAAGAAAATGATATAATGGGCAGACATTATGAAAATGAACGGTAGAAAGCCAGAATTAGAGCAGGGATCAAACAGCGGCGAGCGTGAGCTGAAGATAGAGCTGTGGGGGCGGGTTCAGGGTGTGAACTTTCGAAATAGTATAAGCTCGTACGCAAAGGCCCTTGATATCAAGGGATATGTCAAAAACCGCGCCGACGGGAGTGTTCTCGTGATTGTGCAGGGTCAGGAATCGTCCCTTGAAGAATTGCTCGGATGGTGTCAGAAGTCAGTTTTTCCTGCACGAGTCACTGGTATGAGCTATGAGTGGCGGGAGCCGTCAGAACGGTATTCAGGTTTTTCAATTAGAAAAGACAAGGGTTTTATTCCCGATCAGGCGCAGAGCATGGTCAATTTGGGCAAAGAAGTGCTTGGGCTGAGTGATCCTGCGAAAGTCCCAACCCACGTGGTCATCGTTGCCGATGGGAATCGCAGGTGGGCGAGATCACACGGGTGGAAACCGTGGGTCGGCCACCGTATGGCGGCCCAGTACGAACGGGTGAAGCCGATCTTTGACGAGTGCAAAACAACCGGGGTCAAGTATCTGAGCCTTTGGATATGGTCGACGGAGAACTGGGACCGGGACCCCGAGGAGATCGAAGGGATATTTGATGTTTTCCGGGAACTGGTTCACTGGGCATATGAGGAATTTCCAAAGGAGCACATCCGGTTCCGACATATCGGCCGCAAAGACCGTCTTCCCGAGGACATTGTCCGTGATCTGGTTGCGCTCGAAGAGCGGTCAAAGGATTTCACGAAACTGAATCTGCAGTTATGCATGGATTATGGAGGTAGAGACGAGATCGTCAGGGCGGTCAACGGAATGATCCGTGACGGCGTGAAAGATGTGACGGAGAAAACGGTTGCCACGTATCTCGACACGAACGGAATACCCGATCCTGACCTGGTGATCCGGACGTCGGGTGAAAAACGCCTGAGCGGAATTATGCCGTTTCAGACGACATACTCGGAGCTGTACTTTACAAATGTCCCCTTCCCGGCCTTTGGAGCGGAGGAGTTTAAACGGGCACTGCTCGAGTACGCGGGGAGGGTGCGGCGGTTTGGTGGGACGAACACGCAGGACCTCAAAGGAGTTGATGTGTCAAAGTTGTACGATCCGTCGAAATCAGTGCGGGCGGCGGAGTAATCCCCTCAACTTGTTCAGTAATGACATATTCCCCACCCCGGGATTAATATGTCAGGATGAGCCAGGTGAATATTCAGTCCATCGTCCTTGAGTACAACGCGTGTGGTAGCATCTCAGCTACCGCTCGTGCTCTTG
>JAQVGB010000025.1 GCA_028696915.1 Candidatus Dojkabacteria bacterium
AGAAACCGGTTTTCGGGACGCAGATCCGGACTGGGCAGCCGGAGTTGACTGAGCTTTTTCTTGAGATTTCGCCGCCGCAACCTTCGCAGGCTTCACCGGTTTCGCCGGTTTAACCGCCTTCACAGGCTTCGCCGCAGGTTTGGCCACCTTTTTCTCTGTCTTTTTTGCTGAAATTTTTGAGGAAGACGTAGCGGATTTAACCGTTTTCGTCTTTGTGGAAGATTTTTTGGCCTCCGGATCTCCGGATGCCGGTGCGGCAGTATCTTTTGTCTTTGTAGCCATAATTTGTCCTCCTTTTGGACACCCGCTCTTCTCCACGACCCGGACATACCGGACGCAAGAAGGTATGAAGAGCGTGTTAGATAATGTTAGACACTGCGCGGATAATACCAGAGATAAAGGATCCGTTGCAAGTGGCAGTCAACAGACCACTCAGCACACCGAGAATTCTCTCCGGTCCCCATATTCGGCGACTTTACCCTGGTTCCACCGCTGGATCGGACGATAGTAACCGACAATCCGACTGTAAATATTCGTCAGTTTGCCGCACGTCGGACAGGTCGGTTTTTCTCCCGCAAGATACCCGTGGTCTTCACAGATGCTAAATGTCGGCGTAATACTGAAATACGGCACTTTGTACTCAGTCGCTACTTTCTTCACTAAATCACGGCACACCGCCGCATCAGCGATCCGTTCACCCAAAAACACGTGGAACACCGTCCCCCCGGTATACAACCGCTGGAGCGGTTCCTGCAGAGTCAGTGCCTCGAATACATCGTCCGTCGCATCGACGGGAAGTTGGGACGAGTTGGTGTAATAAGGATCTCCGTTACCCTGCGTCACGATATCCGGGAACCGTTCGCGGTCTAACCGCGCCAGATGGTACGATGCATTTTCCGCAGGACTTGCCTCAAGATTGTACAGGTTCCCCGTTTCCTCCTGATACTGCTGAATACGCTCCCGCATGAACTGCAGAACACTGGCGGCGAAATCACGGGTCTCGATATCCGTCAGGTCCGTGCCCCGGTAATTCAACATCATTTCATTAACTCCAACCAGACCGATTGTCGAGAAGAACGTTTTGAATGATCCCAGGTAGCGCCGGGTATACGGCATCAGGCCCTTATCGAGGTTCTCAGCAACATACGCCCGCTTGTCCTCGAGATAGTCACAGCAGATATCCATCCGCTTCCCGATCATCGCAAACAGCTCCTTCTCGCTTTTTCCCTTGCACAAATAGCCAATACGCCCCATGTTCACATCAGCAACCCCGACAGAGCCCGTGGACTCCCCCGCCCCGAACAACCCCCCGGTCTTGTTCGCAAGGTCCTTCAAATTCATCTGCAAACGACAGCACATCGCCCTGACATCGGTGGGGTTGAGATCGCTGTTAATGAAATTCTGAAAGTACGGAGTGCCATACTTTGCGGTCAGCTCGAACAGCAGATTGGCATTCGGTGAATTCCAGTCGAAGTCCTTCGTGAGATTGTAGGTCGGGATCGGGTACGAGAACGGCTGTTCCGTTGCATCACCCTCAATGAACACCTCCAGGATCGCCCGGTTGATCATATCCATCTCCCGCTGGAACTGACCGTACACTTCCGGGCGGATTTCACCCCCGATAACAACATTCTGCTCTTTTAAATCCCCTGAAACGGTCCAGTCCAGAGAAATATTTGAAAATGGTACTTTCCCACCGTTTCTAATGTGGGTATACAGCATAAAGAACAAATGCTGGACCGCCTGTTTGACCTTGGTATACGGAAGGCCATCGTAGTATACAAACGGCGCGAGATAGGTATCGACCGAACTGAACGCCTGCGCACCCGACCATTCGTTGCACACGATTTGAATAAACCTGCCCATCTGGTCAATCGCAGAATCCAGGTGCTTGGGCGGTGTCGTGGACAGACGGTCAGGCACCCCGTTGAGGCCCTCCATGAGAAGCTTCCGGAGGCTCCATCCAGCACAATAGCCAACCATCCCCTTCCCAAGATCATGCAGGTATACGTCACCATCGAGGTGAGCCCGAGCGACACGGGATGGAAGCCGGTGGTTCAAAAAGTACACTTTGCTGACTTTTTCAAAGACCCGGTCGACTAATCCCGGGAAACTATACATGACGTTGGCTCCTTCTTTTGCATAGGAGCCAAGGACTGCGGCGGTCGCGACTTTTTGTTTTTTCCCGGATACGCCGGGTGAGGTGCCGGAATGTTTCGACGAGGGCACGTTGGACTTCCGGTTTTCCGTACCGGACCGTTTTTCCCCGTCTTTCGTCCGGACTGAGAAATCATCGGCGTCAATATATTCCTCGATCAGCTGTCTCGAGTTAAGCGTAAGAAGCGGCTTCGGGATACGGACCGTTTTTTTGCCGTGCACGGGATGCTGTATCGCGGACCGGTGACTGATAGGTGCAGGTTTTGATGCGGTTTTGGTTGGCAAGATGGTAGATTTTTTCATATACCCCAGATCTCCTGAAACCGATTGCTCTCCAGAGTAATATAAACGGCTGAATTAAAAATTCTGCTACACGGAAGTGTGAATAAAATGGCACGGCTCAGGCATTTCTATCGACTAGACTCCGACTCTAAATCCAGTTACCATTCCCCAACACTTCATCCCATATCCTATTCGGCAAACACCGTTACTCCTTTCCTCTCCGCCTTTTTCAGCAGCTTCTGGAATGCGGATAACCGCTCAAGGTGATATTTTTGGTAATCAACGAACGGAAACACCAATGGACCAAGGACCGGCATTACCTTAGTAATCTCCCGAGCGATTTCCTGAGCCACCTCACGATACCACGGATGACCTTGCGGGGTACTTCTCAACTCAGTCAAGTGGACCGCTTCCCGCAGATTCATGCGCATATAAAACCGGTTAAGCGCGCCGTGAGTAACGATATACTGTGCCTCATCCGGCATTTCAGAGGCGATCCTGTCATAGACTTCTGCTGCCTGTTCCTGGGCCGACACATAGATATCCCGCAAGGATGACTGCTCCAGTTCTTCAGGGATCCGATATCCCAGATTGTTGGTGAAAATCTGCCGGTGCCTTGTGAGAAGACGATGCCTCTGCAGATCTTTATACACACCCCAGTCCGCCGTCACCTCAAAAGAAAAATCGGCATCCTCAAACTCACGGGGTGGCTTGTGATGGCGGGTTTTCCTGTGCCCAACACATACAGTCCATACTTTCTTTCTCTCCTTTTCCGACAGTTTCGAAACAATGGACTTGCACGTACGGTATGATAGCGACGAATGCGAGAACAGTAATGCAGAAAGGATCTTTTCTTCCGCATCCCGATCATAGTCGACCAGTCGAACACATACACGCTCTTTCGGATGCGACCCTCCACGCGTAACGTTATCTGCAACACAGCCCGCCCATTTCTCAAGATCCGCCTCCCGAGATCCTCTGTACTGTCTGAACGCATCACCCTTCTCCCCGTTCACCCGTTTGATAAAGGCAGGAATAACGGGTTTCAGATTCCGCTCCAATCCTCTGCCGATCTTTCGCATTTCGCATAATCTATGGGACGATAGATTTAAGAGAAGATATTCAAATGCACGTCCATTTCCGAATATACCCATTCGGGTATAAGACGCGAGGGGAAGAAGGTTCCGCGCGATATCACACGCTTTGGCACGGATCGAGAACCGATAGGCCGTATCGGTCATGTCTCCAGGATACAGTTCGGCCAACGGTTTCTGGAGTTCTCTCACGAGCCGGGAATACGCTGAGAATAATCCATCACACGCCCGCACATAGTCCATTCCATACGACGAAGCCATCACGTTTGGATCACGGTAGTACCGGTAATGCCCACCAGGTTTCTGATCGAGATACACGTACCGTGACGATACTTCAAGCGGAGATAATCCTATTCTCCGCTCTTCTAGTTCCTTAGCGGCGAGCATGCTTATCTGCTCAATACCCACATGTGCTCCCCCCAATTCAGCGACTGAATCATCCCCAAAACCGAGTAGTATCCGTTCATAGAAGTCCTCGGCCTTACTGAGGCGAAGTGCTTGCGTGCTCCCTCGGGTTTCTCCACCTACATTCAGAACATCCTTCAGATTCTCGTGGGTGTAGAACTCGTCGAGGAACAGCCGTCGCATATCCTTATTTGACCTTGAGTACCGGGAAATCAGGGTTCCTTTTATTACCTCGGGAAGGTTCACCAGAGCAAAAATATGTTCATCAGTATTGGTGAAGTAATTCGACAAAACCTGCTTTTCTTGCTGGGTGAATGCCATAGACGATGTGCTTAAAAGTTTTTTGAAGCCTATACGAGTGGTCCCTTGCAGTCAAATCATGTCTCCCTTGTATTCAAAACAGCCAGCGGCTATTATTTTTTCCCATGGACATCGAAACTCTCATTAAAAGAGAATCTGAGTATCAGCAAAAACAACTCAAGCTTATTCCTTCGGAAAACTACGTCAGTCCCGATGTCAGAGCGGCTGTCGGGTCGGTATTCATGAACAAATATGCGGAGGGACAGGTCGGAAAACGGTACTACCAGGGAAACAAGTTCGCGGACCAGGTCGAACAGCGCTGTAAAGAGCTTGCCCTGAAGGCATTTCATGTTGACAGGAGTTCATGGCAGGTGAATGTCCAGGCACCGACCGGTTCGATCGCGAATCTGGCGGTATATTCGGCAATTCTTGAGCCAGAAGATTCAATACTCTCCATGTATTTACCCGACGGTGGACATCTTAGTCACGGATGGAAACTTCCCGATGGCAAGCCGGTCAGCGTGTCTTCGAAATTTTTCCAGTCAAGCTTTTATCGTGTCTCACCGGACACAGGACGATTTGATTATGATGAAATCGAGAAAACTGTTCGCCGGGTCAAGCCACGGTTGATCATCACTGGAGGAACAGCCTACCCCCGAGTTATAGATTACCAAAAGATTGGTGAAATAGCACACAGAAACGGAGCATACTACCTGGCTGATATTGCTCACGAAGCAGGCCTTATAGCAGGGAATGCGTACCCGTCCCCATTCCCTCATGCCGACATCGTCACCATGACCTCACGGAAAACACTCCGCGGCCCGGTCGGTGCTCTCATTTTTTCAAAAGATTCTGAAATATCAAAGGAAATTGACACGGCGGTCTTTCCCGGCCTCACCGGAGGACCAATGCTGCACTCAATCGCAGGCATCGCCGTTGCTCTTGAGGAAGCTCATACTGACAAATTTCGAACCTATGCCAAACAGGTCCTAAAAAATGCACAGATCCTCGCCTCTGAACTTATCTCCCGCGACTTTAATCTGGTGACAGGCGGCACTGACAACCACCTCATCCTCATTGATGTCCGGAACAAACAGCCGGACGGTCTCATTGCCGCAGTAATACTTGAATCCGCCGATATCATCACCAACAAGAATTCGATACCGGCAAATGGTGATCTCCCACTCTCGTTAACTCGCCCCCCCGGACTTCGGATAGGAACACCCGCTGTTACCACAAGAGGTATGGAAGAAGGCGAAATGAAAGTCATCGCATCTCTTATTGATGATGCACTGTCTGCAGTTCACGTAGAACCGGACACCCCCGCGGATGATGTTATCGCAATGTGTTCACACAGTACCCGCATTACTGAACTAAAAAAACAAGTCCATAGCCTTACCGGAAAATTCCCGGTATACTGACCGTACATTACTTGTCATTCGATCCTATGTCGCTTCCCACCCTCAAAGTTCAAAGACTCTTTCCCGATGCCCAACTTCCCAAAAGAGCTCATCCTACTGATTCAGCTGTTGACCTGTATGCATATCGATTTGAAACACTCTACCGTGAAGACGAACCCCTGGATTCCGTTGACGGAGTCTCCCTGCACGACCTTGAGGAGATCGTTCTTAAACCCATGGATCGGGTTCTCATCAATCCAGGACTAAGTGCCACCGTCGGAGGAGGATATGAGATCCAGCTCCGCTCCCGAAGCGGTCTTGCCCTGAAACAAGGCTTGAGCATTGTTAACGGCATCGGAACGATCGATGAGCAGTACCGGGGACCGCTCGGCGTTATCCTCGGAAATTACTCTAACTCTCCGCAAACGATCGCAAAAGGAGATAGAATTGCACAACTCGTTGTTTCCCCCGTCATATTGTGCGATATAGAAGAACTTCAGGACCTCGGAACGTCACAGCGGGGAACAGGAGGATTCGGATCGACCGGAAAACGCTGAATAATCGCGGAGCGTCCCCCAATGGCCTGCTGGAATCTTTCAATATAGTCACATGCTCAAACAATGCGTCAGCCCCCCTACACCACCACGTGGTCCACAAGCCGCAGACCGAGCAGTTCTGCGCCCCGTGCGATGCGTTTGGTGAACTGATTGTCCTGCGTACTGAACGTGCTATCGCCCGAAGGATGATTATGCACAAGGATTATGTTCGCCGCACGCCGCTCCACCGCCCACCCCAGCACGTCCCGCGGCTCAACGACCGTTTTGTTTAATCCACCTATCGCCACCGTGCGGCGCCCGATAACCCGGTTACGCGCGTCCAGCGCAACAACCACAACGTGCTCCTGTTTGCGCGACTTCAGATAGGAAAACATCGCAATAACGTCACTTCGTCCGCGGATAACCGGAGCCTGCGTGGTTTCTGAGAATAACCGCCTTCCAAGCTCCAGAGCGCACTCCACCTGCATCGCCTTCACCCTGCCAATGCCACGGATACCCAACAGATCACGCCAGGTGAGCACCCCTCCCTCGTGGACCGCACGCGTCAGCCGGCGGGTCACCGACCGGGCGACTTTTGTAACGGTACAGCCGTCAACCCCACTACCCAGCAGGACCGTGATCAACTCAGCATCAGAAAGCCCGGCAACACCCCGTTGCGCAAGCTTTTCGCGGGGAAGAATTTCATTTCGCGACGATGTTTCAGGTACGGATATAGTCTCACAGGCAGACATACACGAAGTATAGCGCAGAGTGATGACGCTTTTGTGAAAAATGACGATCTTTGGGGATTGCCCGTCAGTCTCAGTCTAAGCCTCAGCCTTACCCTTACCCCTACTCTTACCCTTAGCCTCACCTTTCCCCTTCGGCTCCTTCAAAATGAATTTGCAATCCGGGTAGCCACTACATCCGGTGAACGACCGCCCCCACTTCCCCTTGCGCTCGACAAGCGGCTTACCACATTCGGGACAAGTCTTTTGGAGCAACAGCGGCTGAGCGTTCTTACACTCGGGGTACTTCGAGCACGCCCAGAACTGCCCGAACCGACCTCGTTTCAAAACCATGTCGCTTCCGCACTTCTCGCATTTCTCGGCCGGGCGGTACTTTGTCTTATCCAGTGCCTCCTCAGCGGTCTTGCCGTCCATTCCGAGCATTCCTTTGCATTCGGGGAACCGGGCACAACTTAAGAATCGTCCATCACGGCCCAACCTGATCACCATTTTCCCACCACATTCAGGACACGGAATCTTCGAATCGCCCAGAATGACAACGTCCTCCTTCTTTACCTCCTTATCCTTCGTTTCGAGCGTTTTTTCAAACGGCACGTAAACCTTTTTCACGACCGGGACCCACTGCCGTTCCCCTTTGGCAACATCATCCAAATTTCCTTCAATCTCCGATGTGAAGTCATAATCGACAACGTCGGGGAAGTGCTCAACCAGAAAATCGTTGACTACAAAACCGATATCTGTTGGGAACAGGTAGCGGCCTTCTCTGTCAACATAGCCGCGCGATTGGATCGTCGAAATGATCGTTGCATAGGTGGACGGACGCCCGATACCATGTTTCTCCAATGCTTTCACGAGTGTCGCTTCCGTATAGCGGGCTTTGGGCTTGGTGAATTCCTGGTTTGTTTCAATTTTTTCACACGTCAGCTCGTCACCCGCAGAAAGACCGCGCACCTCCTGCATTCCTTCCTCTCTAATCATTCCATAGCCCATCACTTTTCCGAAGCCATCGAAGGTAACCTCTCGGCCGGTCAGCACAAATATATACTCCGTGCCGTTCTTGCACGTCGCAAGCACCTTCACCACGGACTCCTTGTACAACATCGGCATCATCTGCGACGCGTGCGCGCGGTCCCAGATCAGTTTATACAATTTGAACTGCTGAGGAGAGAGCGAATCTTTCACCGCATCGGGTGGCAACGTCATGGATGTCGGACGGATCGCCTCGTGCGCTTCCTGTGCCATCCTGCTTTTCGTTTTGTATACCATCGGTTGGTCGGGAAGGTACTTTTTTCCATACAGCTCCTCAACGCTCTTCCTGAGCCCCCCAAGTGCCTGCGCTGACAGAGTGGTCGAATCCGTTCTCATATACGTGATCAGACCGGTCTGGCCCTTTCCCTTGATCGTGACTCCCTGGTACAACTGCTGAGCAAGCTGCATCGTCCGGCTTGCACTATACCCAAGTACTGCATTGGCGGCCTGTTGAAGCGTAGAGGTGGTGAACGGCGGGAGCGGATGCTTTTTCTTCTCAACCGTGTCTATCGCATCAATCTTCCATGATGCGCCGTCCAGATCGCTTACTATGGAATCGACTTCCTCTTTGCTTTTGGGAATGAGCGTCTTGCCCGCTCTCGCCTTCAATTTCGCGACGATGGGATCCTTCGAAGAGGTCAACAGATGGCTGAATACCGTCCAGAACTCCTTGGGAACAAATGCCTCCCGTTCACGCTCCCGGTCGACGATCAAACGGGTCGCAACCGACTGTACCCGCCCCGCCGAGAGCCCAAACCAGATCTTTTTCCAGAGCAATCCCGAAAGCTTATACCCAACAAGCCGATCGAGCACACGGCGAGCTTTCTGCGCGTCGACCAGATCAATATTGATGGTTCTGGGATGACCGACCGCCTCCTCAACGGCTTCCTTCGTCACTTCATGAAAAACGATACGCTTAGCATTCTTAAGCTTCAGCACCTCAGCGACATGCGCCGCAATCGCCTCCCCTTCACGGTCGGGGTCCAGTGCGAGATACACCTCTGCTTTGTCTTTTGGCAGAAGTTTCTTGAGTTGCCGGATAACTTTGAGCTTACCGGGAATGACGTCATACTGCGGCTCAAAATCCTGTTCCACTTCGACACCGAGCTTGCTTTTCGGCAGATCCATGATGTGGCCCATTGTCGCCGCGACCGAGTAATCTGCACCCAGGTACTTTCCGATTGTTTTTGCTTTTGCCGGAGACTCGACAATTACCAGTCTCATGAGATTTTTTCTCCAATTTTAATCACTGAATTCGAACAGAGCCTTAAAATACCCTCTACCTCCAAATGTGTCAACACGACACGCATCGCGGTAACATTCAAAGAACTATAGTGCAAAAGCGTTTCAATCTCAACACCTTTCTCAAGAATATCGCCCGCAGTTTTTGTAATGAAAAATGGATATATTTTTAGATCATTTTTCAAGATGGCCGACAGCCGTTCTGTCATGAGAGCGTTTTGACAATCCGCACCCACACCATACACAAGCGACAACATGTCTCCTCCGGAGCATACCGGCTGTGCCCCTTCGTTGATCAACCGATGACAACCCTCCGATGTCGGACTGAAGATGTTACCCGGAACCGCCCCCGCCTCACGCCCGTATTCTAACGCAAGCTGAGCAGTAATGAGCGACCCTCCACGGCTTGCTGATTCAATGACCAGGACCCCGGACACAAGACCTGCGATAATCCTATTGCGCACCGCAAACATCTGACGGTTCACCAGTGTTCCGGGGGGAAATTCCCAAAGGACAAGGCCCCTCTGAACAATGTCTTCGTACACCTTCCGGCTGGAAGCAGGATATCCACCCGGAGGCCCCCCGGGAAGGACTGCGATCGGAATCACATCATGCTCCTTCGTAAGCATCACGGAATGCACCTGTGCATCAACCCCCATCGCCAATCCACTGACAATGCTCACACCATTTCCGGCAATAACCGGCACGATCTCACTGACGCAGTTTCTACCGTACTCGGACATCTTCCGCGTGCCCACAACCGCCACACATTTTTCGAGGTGTTTATGTGTTCGTTTCCCATGCCACGAACCACGAAAAAAAAGATATGCCGGAAAATCGGGTATTTCTTTTAACCGTGCCGGGTAGCGACGATCTGTCCACGAAACGACCCCTACATTCAATTCCTCAAGCTCACCTCTGAAATCTTCGAGCTCTCGTTTCCAGTGCCTATTTTTCCATGACCGCCGGAGATCGCACGAGGAAACCCGGACGATACGGTCTTCATCTGGCTGATAGGTGAGGTTTCCGCACTGAAATCGAAGTTTTTCATACAGACGAACAAGCGTCCTCGGCCCAATATGCTCAACGGCATACAGCCAGAGAAAAAAGTCATCCGAAAAGTCGTCCACAGGAAAATCATATCAGACGGATATGACCAAATGATGAATACCTACGGTTACAGATGAGCCTTCGCCTTACTCTTGGCCTTAGCCTTAGCGGTTGTCCGCCCACCAGTTGATAAAGTCCGCAGCAAGCTGAGCCGCGTTATTGCTCTCCCCGCCCCCCTCAAGGAACACCACAAAACTATACTTCGGGTTATCGTATGGGAAGAAGCCGGATACCCAAGCGTGCGTTTTCGTGTAGTACCCCCGTTCGTCCTTCACGCCGAACTCCGCGGTTCCGGTTTTGCCGGCAACCGGGATTTTTGTTGATCGGAACGGGACGATCACACTCAACGGACCGGAGGCACTATTGCGCATCCCCTCGCGCACAATTGCAAGATTCTCGTCACTCACCTTCCCTTCCCGCACAACAACCGGCTCGACGACCGAGCCATTCTGCCCACTCTCAGCTGAAGCCGACACCCAGCTGTGCGTCAGATGCGGTTTCATGACCTTTCCCCCGTTGGCAATCGCCGCCATCCAGTTTGCGACCTGTATCGGTGTCACTGTCGTGATCCCCTGTCCGATCGCGGAGTTGCACGAATCACCCTCCGGATACCATATCGGATCAAGCCATGGACTCGTTTCCGCAAGCGCCAGCTTGTTTTCCGGTGAAGGAACCCTCCCCGTCATCTCCCCCGGAATATCCAATCCGCTCGGAGACCCGATCCCAAAAAACTCTGCGTACGGAACAAATGCGTCAATACCCAGCTCAATCATCGTATAGCAGAAATAGATATTACTCGACTTCGCAATACCTCCGATAAGATCCAACGGACCATATGCGTGCTGATGGTACTCCTGGAACGGGTAGGTCCCGTTTCCAAGATAAATGACTCCCGTGCTATTAAACACCGTGTTCCGCGTGACCGCACCTTCCTGCAGTGCGGCGGAGGCAACAATCGTCTTAAACATCGATCCCGGAGGAACTTGAGCGGAGATCACACGGTTAAAGAGCGGAAGGCCCTCGGTATCGGCGGTAAGCGCCGCGTAGTTTTCTGCAGAAATACCGCCGACAAAAAGGTTATTATCAAAGCTCGGAGCGCTTGCCGACACCAACAGCTCCCCCGTCTGCACATCCTCAAGCACCGCCGCGGCCCCGGTCGCTTTATACTTTTCAATTCCACCCGTCAAAATCTCAAACATTTTCTTCTGGGCCTGAGCATCGATGCTCAAATATAAGCTATCGCCGGCAACCGGCGCTGTGCCTTCGTTAAGATACTCGTTGACGACATTCATCCCCGCATCCAGCTCGATCACCTTGACCCCCTTCGTACCTCGCAACAGGTCATCATAGAAAAATTCGATACCATCCTTGCCAACGGTGTCACCCGGGATAAGGTCCTGATTGTTCTCGATCTGCTCTACCGACGCCTCACCGGTATAGCCGAGCAAGTGTGAAAACATATCACCACCAATATACTGCCGCTTCGACGTATACTCGATAGATATTCCCTTCAAATCATCCTCGTGCGATCTGATACTGAGGACTTCGTCCCGCGACGCATCTGACACGAGCAAGACCTGCCGGATAAGCGGCTCCTCAGCAACCGCCTCCTCGTACCTGCCGGTCAGCTCCGCCGGATCGCGGTTTAGTAACCCCGCGACAAGGTTCAGTGATTTATCGATCTCCTGCTCGTCCGCAGATCCGGGATCAAGGACGATATTGAACGAGGGAACGTTGATTGCAAGTTTTTCGCCGTTCCTGTCGTAGATTACACCGCGATCGGGATGCACCAGCTGTTCTTCAAGCCGGTTGCGCTCAGAACGCAGAACATTTTCCCTGCCGTTAACCAGCTGGAGATTGACCGCCCCGATCGTGAGATATGCAAAGACAATTGCGACAGCAATATACAAATACAGAGTCCTCCAGACAGTCTCGGTCTTGCTCTCACTCCTCCCGACCATCTGGCCTTCAAGGCAGGAAATATCCTGCCAGGAATATGTGCCCCGGACAGCATGCTTCGGTTTTGTTTTCTCAGTCGTACCCGCTCTCTTCATTTTTTTTGAATCTTACAGACGGACTGCCGGCCGTGCCGGCCGTGCACCCTGCATATACCGCATGGCAACCAGAAGCAGTGCAACCGCAACCGCGTTATATGCCGTCGAGCTTGCCCACAGCTCAATGTGCGTCACACTAAGCACCAAGCCATCAAGGATTGCACGAATAGCGGCCTCGGTGACCTCCGCAAAAAATAGTGAAACAAAAACGACAATCGCCTTTTGCCATGCCCGCTCCGTTATCCCCATCGATCTGCCGGCAACCAGCACAATAAGACCGACCATCATGCTCAAACTTGCAATTCCTGCGTGACCGCGGACCATGATATCGAAAATTGTCCCGGAAACAAGGGCAAACAGTACGGCCTTTCCCTCTTCTCCCGACAGGAACAAAGCGACGGCAAACACCCATACGAAATCCACCGGAAGTATCGCGGTGGAGGCGGCGTTGAGAACCGCCACAAACACCGCACTTATGATAATCAGCAAAAAGGCCTTCATTTCAATACTCTGTTACAACAAAAACGTATTGAACGTCTTCGAGACTGAATCCCTGCTCAAGATACGCCCGCTTGGTCGACGACGTCGGGATATCAACGATTTCCGTTATCAGTCCCAGCACCAGCCCACCCGGAATATCATCCTGCCACGTCACAATAATATCACCTTCCTTCACGGTCTCACTTTCCAGT
>JAQVGB010000026.1 GCA_028696915.1 Candidatus Dojkabacteria bacterium
TCGTAAAAACAAGCAAAAAGAAATGAAAGAATTCCGCTTTGGAACGTTTATTGCTGAAGGTGACAAAGAACGGCAGGTGAACCGGGCGAAAGAATTTCTCGACAAGGGACATAACGTGAAGTTGACTGTGTGGCGCAAGGGCAGGACGCCGATAGAGCATTCGAAGCTTTTGTTAAAAGATTTATTGACACGTTTTGCGGCGTATAGTACTATCGATGCCGTACCGCAGGTCGAGGGAAAGCAAGTTTCCATGATGATCAAAGGAGCAACCGGCGGTAGTTCCGATAAACAGGAGAAAAAAGATGCCGAAACTAAAGACGAAAAAAACAGCAGCAAAGAGATTCAAGATGACCAAGCCCCGCGGGGGGAAGGGGATAAAGGTACTGTACGTGAAGAGCCGGCAGGGACATCTGCGAACTAAGAAAACAACCCGGATGAAGAACCGGACCCTGAAGTCGCATACTGTTTCAAAGACTGATCGTACACGAGTTACTAAGTTGATTACGTCGTAGGGTGAGAGTTTCCGGAGGTACCGTTACACGGCGAAGGCACAAGAAAGTATTGAAAGCGGCAAAAGGGTATCGCATGACCGGCGGCACGCTCTATAAGGTCGCGAAAGAGTCCATCCTTCACGCAGGCCAGTACTCGTTTGATCACAGAAGGGACCGGGCGGGCGATTTTCGAAGACTGTGGATCTCAAGGATTAACGCCGCTGTTCGCGGCGAAGACATGACATACTCCTCATTTATGAGTGGTCTCAGGCGCAAAAAGGTACAGCTGAACCGCCAGGTACTGGCAGAGTTAGCTGTTAACTTTCCTGCGACCTTTAGCGAGATCGTGAAATCGATCAAGGACTAAAGGTAAAGGCGGAAACGTGTTAAGATAGCTGCGTGACTGAGATGCCGAAATCACATTCCAGCAAGCGTGCGGGTAAGAATGATCGAAAGCCTTCGATATCCGCTCTTGTCCGTGATATCAAAAAACAACTTCTCTCAGACCTTCAATCAGATCCCCCGATTTCTACGGCACAGCTTAAGACGAAATATCTCGGCAAGCAGGGTATGGTAACGCGTGCAATGAAGGAGATCGGAGCTGTTGCACCTGAGAAACGCTCTGAGGCCGGCAAGGAACTTAATACCCTGAAACTCTGGGCAGAGGGTCAAATGTCCCGCGTTTCAGAAACAGAAAAAATGAGGTTGGACAGTGGAATCGCTTCGGACGACGGGTTCGACGTTACCGCGCCGTTTCCTCCAAACACGACGGGTAGTGAACGTCCAGGGCTCGAGCCGAAGGTCGGGACACTGCACCCGCTCACGACAGTCGGGGAAAAGGCGATCCGGATATTTGAATCGATGGGGTTCCATCTGGTGGAAGCGCGGCGGCTGGACGACGATTACAACTCCTTTGAGGCGCTTAATATTCCAAAAGGGCATCCCGCTCGTGACTTGTGGGACACATTCTGGACAGAGGACCGGCTTATTCCAATTCCACACACGTCCGCGATGCAGAATCGCATACTGAGCTCCGTCAAGCCTCCAATTCGCGAGATCATCGTCGGAAAATGTTTCCGGAACGAGGCGACGGATGCAAGTCACGAACATACGTTTTACCAGCTTGAAGGGGTGTATGTAGACAAAAATGTCACATTAACCGATCTGATCGGGACGCTGTCACATTTCATGAACGCCTTTTACGGCAGGGACATCAAATACAAGATCCAGCCGAGCTACTTTCCATTTGTCGAGCCAGGACTTGAGTTTTTGATCGAATGTCTGGTCTGCGGCCAGCGTGGGTGTCCGTTCTGCCATTACTCCAAATGGGTTGAAGTTATCCCCTGCGGGCCGATCCATCCGAACGTGCTCAGGGAGTCGGGACTGAACCCCGATGAGTACTCAGGATTTGCGTGGGGATTGGGCTTCGACCGGTTGGTTATCCTGCGCAATCAGATTTCCGATATCCGGCTTCTGCACAGTGGAGACTTAAAGTTTCTTGAACAATTCAGATGAAAGCGTCACTGAACTGGATAAAGGAGTTCACGAAAATAACGCTGACGCCAGAGGAACTGAAAGAGCGGCTTTCTGTTTCCCTTACCGAGGTTGAAGGAATTGAAGATTATGCTCAACGTTTCAACGGGATTATCGTTGCTGTGGTGGAGGAGGTCCGGCCTCACGAGACATCCCCGGATCTGCTTGTGCTGAAACTTGATATCGGTTCCCGTCATGTTTCGGTTGTGGTACAGACCTGCCCGGTCAAAAAAGGAGATAAAGTCCCCTATCTTCCGCCGGGATCGGTCGTTCCCGGGGAGATCGGCGGAGAAACCGGGGGGCAGACGGTTGCTGTTGCCGAAGTCAAAGGAGTCGCTTCCGAGGGCTTTGTTCCCTCCGGAAGAGAGTTGGGGCTTAATTACGACCATACGAATGTGTATATTCTGCCCGATGACGCGAAGGTCGGATCTCCCGTCAGCCAGCTTCTCGATTTGACCGATTATATTTTGGAAATCAAGAATAAGGCACTGACAAACCGCCCCGATGTCTTCTGTGTCGAGGGCCTTGCGCGGGAAATAGCCGCAGTCCAGGCGAGCCGTTTCAAAGGCCTCTCCTGGATCTCCGATTTTTCGAAGTTAAAACAGCGGTATACGATTTCTGAAGAGGATCAGACGTGCGCGTTACGTATCGATAACCAAGTCCATCCGCTCTGCCCCCGGTATATAGCCGTCGTACTTGATAACGTCACGATTGCACCATCTCCGGTATGGATGCAGGTCAGGCTTGCAAAGCATGGGATCAGGCCGGTGAATAATGTCGTTGATATTTCAAACTATCTTATGATCGAGGCCGGTCAGCCGAGCCATACGTTCGACTATGACAAGGTCGTTAAGAAGGATACCGCCGTGTCGGATGGAGCAGTGCTTACGGTTCGGACGGCTAAAGGTGGTGAAACGATAACGACAATCGACGGTCAGCATAAGACGCTGGAGGATGGAATGGTCATCATAGCAGATTCACAAAATCCGATAGGTGTTGCCGGGGTGATGGGAGGAAAGGACACGGAAATTTCCGACGAGACGACTCGGGTGATTTTCCAGGTCGAGAATCTCGATATGTACTCGGTGCGGCGGACGTCAATGGCGTTGGGTATTTTTTCTGAGGCGGTCACCCGGTTCTCGCGTGGACTTGATCCCAACCGTTGTGAGGCAATCCTGTACAAGGGGATTGATCTTCTGCACTCATACGCGGGAGCGGAGGTAGCCTCATCAGTTCTCGATGACTATGAAACGCCGCTTCTTCCTCAAAAAATATCATTCGATCCTCAGCGGAGCAGAAACCGTATTGGCTCAGACATTTCAGATGAAACGATGACGGACATTTTCGAGCGGCTCTCGTTTGATGCCGTTTCTGAGCGAAAGTCACCGATGATGACGATAACTGCACCGACATTCAGACGCGATATCCGGATACAGGAAGATCTTGATGAGGAGGTTGTGAGAATTTTTGGATATGACCGAATCGTTCCGACCTTGCCTCTGCGCACCATCACGCCGATACCGCAAAATCCGTGCCGGAAGATACGGATGCTGATCAAGGACACGTTGCGTGCATGCGGAGCGCATGAAGTTTACACCTATTCATTTGTAGGAGAGAACGTGTACGAAACATGCAGGCTGAGTTTGGAAGGTGCAAAAAAACTGCTCAACCCTATTTCCCCCGACCTGCAGTATATGCGGCCGTTGCTTGTTCCCTCGGTTATCGAAAAGGTTACGGTGAATGCTTCGCATGCAGACCGTTTTGTGCTTTTTGAGACGGATATGGTGAACCCGATCAAAGAAATAGAGAATGGGACCCGGGCGCTTCCGGTCGAACCATGGCATCTTGCGTGTGTTCACACTGATTCTTTCTTTGCATTAAAGGCATATCTTGATGAAATTCGACGTTCACTGAATCTTCCTGCTATAGAGTTTCTACCGGCTAAAGCCGTTGAGCGGGGCGGTCTTCCGTCGTGGGTCCAGTATGCGGAGCAGGGCTATCTGTTTGGGCATCTCGCATACATCCGGCTGGCCGGATCGATTGTTGGCCTCATTGGGGAGATCATTCCGTCGTGCGTATCCGAAATGAAATTACCGCAAGGGATTTCAGCATTTGAAGTACGATTGGACGATATCGAGCCGCATGTTCAGGAAGTCCCGCAGTACCGCGATCCGTCGCATTTCCCGTCGGTTGTGCATGATATGTGCTTTGTGACCAATCGAAATGTTCTGTATAGCGAGTTACATACCGCTGTCGCATCCGCGGGAGAGGGTGACGGAGTTATTAAAGAAATTGAGTGCAGGGACATCTATACCGGAGTGAACGGAAGTTCGGAGAAAAAGAGTGATGATGGCAGAACGGTGAAGAAAACAACCTTCCGCATAACAATGCAGAGTGACGAGAAAACGCTCAACGAGGACGATATCGCAAGTATCCGCGAGGAGATTGTCGAGTCGGTACAGAAACGGGTGAACGGTTCGCTATGCGCGTGATGTGGGTGTTTGGGGTCGTTTGCTTTAGATCCCTCAGTTATTCAACCGGATTGTGATTTTCCCGCTTGTGATGGCGCCATTGCTTGTGGCACCGACCGCATAAATCGTGTAGTTGCCATTTGTCGGTCGTGGGAGCGGATTCCAGCTTCCTATCCACCTGTTCCCCTCACGTTTTGAGCTTATGGTTCCAGATTGACCCTCGACGATGAAGTAGACGTTTGTGATAGCCGACGTATTTCCTCCCGCTTCAGCGATAAGCGTGATCGGGAATGATGTCATGGAAAATGCCTCTCCGTTTTCCGGGTCGATCATGGTCAATGTCGTTGATGATGCATTGCTGATGACGGTGATTGTGATACTCGCGTTGCCTGTCCGATCGCTGGTATCGGTCACAATCGCCGACAACGTATGGTCGCCGTTCGAGGTGGAATTTGGAATCGCATAGGTCAGAGCGTAGGGAGACGTGGTTGAAGATCCGATCAGCACGTTGTCGAGCCGATATTCAACTTTCTTGACCCCGCCCAGGGCACTGACGGCCACCTCGATTTTGACAGTATCTCCCGCATCGAAGTCAGCTCCGTTTGGTGGGGAAGAGAAGGAGATGGTCGGTGCATTCTCAGGGCCGAGGTGCAGAGGGCATTCCGCTGTTTCTGGCAGGACCGAGATCGAGCCATAGGCCTCGCTTTCTGATAGCCATTTATCCAGGTCGGACTGATGTTTTCCTTCAGGAAGCTTTATCGAAAAGAATGTCTTGTAGTCGATAAGGCCAAGTTCGTTAGCCTCGGCCTCGTTTGTCGCAATTTTGCCTGTTTCTTTACAGATCGGTTTCTTCACGTGAACATCATCGACCGGTGGAAGTTTTCCTTGAATGAAGACTGATCCAACTTTGTCGCATGCGGTGTCGTTTTGTGCAAGCAGTCCTGTGTCCCGGCAAACTGAGCCGGATACAATTCCTGCCGGCCTGCTGTACCACGCTGTTCCGAACTTACCGATCACTCGTGACATGAAGGAGTTGGCGATAGGAAGAGGGACGGTTGTGCTCCACCCTTGTCCGGAGGAACCGATGGTGACGTCGTTGTTATTGTTTCCGGTCCACACTCCGACCGCGAGGTTCGGATAGTAGAGAAATGCAGTCAGATCACGCGGACCGTCTGTGGTGCCGGTCTTGCCGCAGAGCTTCTGATTTGATGCCTGATAGTACTGTGGGAAAATGCGGCCCTGTCCGTCGAGGTCACAAAGTACCCAGTTCAAAAGGTACATCTCTTTCTCGTCCCATACCCGTTTTGCATTTTCGCTCGACCATTCGGTCAGAACGTCCCCGGTGTGCGTTTCAACTTTCATAATGGACGTGGTCGGGTTGCGCACGCCGCCGTTCGCAAAGGTTGCAAATGCGCCCGTGTGCTCGACAAGCTGCATCTCCGCCGCGCCGAGTGTGATGCTGAGTCCGTAGCGGCTACGGTCCGTGAGGCTTGTTACTCCAAGTGTCTCTGCTGTCTGGATAAAGTTGTCAACGCCGACCAGGTCAACGGTGTAGAGAGCAGGGAGATTGCGCGACTCGACCAGCGCCTGTCTGGCTAACATTAAACCGCTGTACTTGTTATCCCAGTTTTTCGCTTTGTAATCACCGAAACTCATGGGGATATCCGGCGTCAGAAGCGACGGGCTGTATCCTTGGTGAAATGCCGTGAGATAGGTGTAGGGCTTCACCGAAGACCCCATTTGCCGAAGAGAGGTTGCGATGTTGACGTTCCCGTCGACCCGGGGGTCAGGCTCTGCAAAGTAGTCGTATGACCCGACCATGGCGAGAATTTGACCGGTCCGTGGATCGATAACGACCATGCTCCCGTTGTTCACATTGTATGCTCCACGGAAGCGGTCGACCCCAGCCCTGAGTTCTTCCTCTGCAATGCTCTGAAGATCGTAGTCAAGGGAAGTGGTAACAATCAGGCCTCCCCGTTCAACACGGTCGATACCGAATTCTTCAATGAGCTTCTGCTTGACGAAGAAAACAAAGTGAGGAGCTTCAATATCGATCCGGGCGGTGGCATACAGAATCTCCTGGTTCTCGGCCTCTTCGAGGATCTCGTCACTGACCCTAAACTCATTTCCTATCCGTTCTGCTGTGCGGTTAATAATGGAGCGTTTCTGGTCCATCTGGTACAGTACATAGTCCTGTCTTTCGACGGCCATTTCCGGATTGCTTCCGAATAACGGTGAATAGGTACCCGGCTGTTG
Source organism: Candidatus Dojkabacteria bacterium (assembly GCA_028696915.1). Classification (GTDB taxonomy): domain Bacteria; phylum Patescibacteriota; class Dojkabacteria; order SC72; family JAFGCJ01; genus JAQVGB01. The sequence goes on from JAQVGB010000026.1 coordinate 6,752, forward strand.
GACAAGCCCGGCCAGGAGGGTGCTCTCGGCAAGTGTCAGTTCGCTTGCGTCTTTTGCGAAATATGCCTCTGCCGCGGCCTGAATACCGTAGTTCGTTCCTCCTAGCGGCACCTCGTTCAGGTACATTTGGAGAATTTCGTCCTTGGTGAAGTTCTGTTCCAACTGCATGGTTATGAGGATTTCTTTTGCTTTTCGGGTGAGGGTCTTCTCGTACGCTTCCTCTCCGAGAAAATCGTACAGCAGGGTGTTGCGCACTAACTGCTGGCTGATCGTGCTTGCTCCGGGGACCGATGCGCCTTGAAATACATATCCGATAGCAGCCTTTGCAAGCCCCGGCAGGTCAAGACCTTTGTGGTCATAGAACTCGACGTCCTCTGCGGCAAGAAATGCCCATCTGGTATGCTCGGGCACTTTATCGATACTGACAAATTCACGGTTCTGATCTCCGTAGATAGTATAGAGCAGTGTTCCGTCCTCCGGCCCGCCGCGGTCGTAGATCTTCGTGCTCATCGCTGATTCGCGGTTGACCAGCTCGTTAGGATTGGGGAGGGAGGCGCTGATGCTTGCAAGTGTCGCGCCGACAAAAATTGTCCCTCCGAGCGTGACGATAATGCCGAGGCCCAAAAGAATTCCAAGCACCCGACCTGCGGTTTTTCGCACTTTGCTGTTTCCGGAAAGGTACGGGCTTAAGAATCCTTTTGTCCGGGATGAACCGAATTTCTTGACCTTGCGGTATCGTGACAGGTTCGTCCGGTGGGACGTGTAGGATGTTCTTCGACGTGACCGTGAGCTGTTTGTCGATCGGCCACGGCTTCGTGAGATGGCAGTTGTGATTTTCATAGCTATTGAATTATATACAAACGCTTTTCATGAGTCTATGCAGAGAACTAAACGGATTTTTCATGAAATCGTAACAGTGGAAAATGGCGGGGGACTGGCGTTTTCCCCACCTGTCAAAAAACAATCCGTAAATCGGCACAATTTCTGTTGACAGCGGAAGGGTGTGCGTGGTATTTTGGTGATTAGTGGTGATATGTGGTGATTGTCAATTTAAGCCTGCTATGTAGATGCTTATCGGGGAATATGTCAGCAAGGTCAGCGCAAAGAAGCGGGTTGCTGTCCCGAAGAAATTCCGTGAAGTGCTTGGTGATGAGCTGATCGTTACTCGGGGATATGAAGGATGTCTGGTGCTGGTTGACCGTGAGCGATGGGAGCAGATTACGAAGGAGGTGACCGGAGGATCGTTCATTAATAAACAGGTCAGGGATTCAGGTCGGTTCCTTCTCGCCGGAGCGCATGAGGTGTTCCTGGACGAGCAAGGAAGGTTCGTTTTGCCAGATGGCTTGTACGAATATGCGGACCTGAATGCATCGGCGCATTTTCTGGGTCTTTCGAATTGGGTCGAGATATGGTCCGACAAGAAGTGGAAAGATCAGGAATCCTACATAAAGGAACACGGAGACGAGATTGCACAACAGCTCTCATCTCCCGAACAGACGCATGAGTCCTGACCGTGAAAATGGGGTGATTCATACCCCTGTTCTTTTAAAAGAAGTTATTTCGTACCTGAATGTTCGTCCCGGCGGTGTATATGTCGATTGCACGCTCGGCGATGGGGGATACAGTTATGAAATTCTCAAATTACTCGGAGACGGCCGCCTGGTCAGTCTCGATGTCGATCCGGTCTCCATAGAATTTGTTAAAAAGACATATCCGGACGAGGTTGATGGACGCCGATGGACGATTGTGTATGAGAATTTTTCAAAACTGTCCGAAGTTGTCAGATCCCGTGGAATTGAGTCGGTCGACGGAGTGGTGTTCGATCTAGGGATGTCATCACGACAAATCGATGCGGACCCGCTTGCACGAGGCTTCACCTATCTGAAGCGAGAGGGACTGGATATGCGGATGGATCCCCGGTTGGGTGTCACTGCAGAGGATTTATTGAGGGCGTTGAACGAACGTCAGATATACGAAATGTTCCAAACGTATGGTGAAGAACGTTTTTCGAAACGGATCGCAAAGTCCATCGTATTATGGAGGCGCGATCATCCAGATGAACATATGACAGCGGAAAGTTTGGCAGAACTTATCCGTAAAAATATACCGGCTGCCTATCGTGAAGGGTCGAAGCATCCCGCAAGACGGGTGTTTCAGGCGTTGCGCATCGCTGTAAATGACGAGCTAACGAGTTTACAGCACGGGGTGTCTTCGGCTCTCGCGATAGTTTCAAAGAAGGGGCGCGTTATTGTGGTTTCGTACCACTCACTTGAAGATCGTTGTGTCAAAGATCTTTTTAAAGAAGCGGTTGACCGGGGAGATTTCACGTATATCGTGAAGCATCCGGTCACGGCTGAAGATGGGGAAGTTGCCCGCAATCCACGTGCGGCAAGCGCAAAACTTCGCGCTGTAGAGAAGTTGTAGTTAAGACATTACAGACCAGACAATGCAGTTTTCGGCATTCAAAAGACAACTTAAATCAAGACTCGACCGCACGTCCGGAACTGTCAATCGGCGGGTACCGGTGCTTTTTATCAGCATGACGGGACTGGTTCTTGTGGTCCTTGCCTTCTGTGCGGTCCAGCTCTGCATCGTTTCATTCTTGAGTCCCCATGGACAGACTCTTGTACGGCTTAATGAGGAAAAGGAACTTCTACTTGAAGAAAATCGTCAAATTGAGCAGATGATCGCGGAACGGTCCTCGCTCAGCGTCGTTTTAGGCAGAGCGAAGGAAGATTTGTCACTCCAGAGGGCCGGAAATGTCCTGTATTTGCGGCCATCCTCCGTTTCCGCTGAGGCTCGCGGAAATTAATGAAATTTCAAACCTTTTCAAAAAGAAAAGAAAAAACGGTAACCACTGCGGCCTTATTCCGATGGCGATACATTTTCGTTACTGGAGTGGTTGTGGGGGCAACGGCTTTCGGACTTATCATGCAAATGTACCGGTGGCAGGTCGCCGGTCACGAAAAGTATTCGGAGATGGCGCAGGTCCAGTATCTCGAAAACAGCCGTCTGCCGACATCGAGAGGAACAATCCTTGCCTCGGACGGATCGGTCCTTGCCGTTGACGAGCCGTTGTGGGGTGTGTATGCATCGATCAGCACCGAGGAACGGGAGCGCGAGCGGTTTGATGCGCAAAGAGATGAATTCATCACAACTGTTTCAGAAATACTTTCGGTTGATGAAGATGAGCTGAAGCAGTCGCTGACTGAGGATTTCGTCTATGTTCCTATCAAGCATGGCGTGACGGGGGATCAGAAGAACGCGCTTGAGGAAAAGGGCTTATTCGGTCTGCACTTCGAACAGGAGGAACATCGGATATATCCGCAGGGGAGTCTCGCGAGCCACATCCTCGGGTTTGTGGGTAAAGACGACGATGGAAATGACGTCGGGGTGTATGGGCTGGAGGGCTATTATGCCGGTGATCTGCTTGGATTTGAAGGGTTTAAGTACGAGGAGAAAGACTCCCGTGGCAATGTTATTATTACCGGAGAGTACGACCCTGTCCTGCCCCGCGAGGGGAAGAACATTGAGCTGACGATCCGGCCGGGGCTACAGTCACGTGTCGAGGAATCGTTAAAGAAAGGTGTCGAGGATACTGGGGCAAAAAGCGGCAGTGCGATCATTATGGACCCTGCAACCGGAGCGATCCTTTCGATGGCAACGTATCCGACGTACAATCCGAATTACTACTGGAAAGAAAAGGATGCGTCAGTATTCCGGAACAAGGCGATTTCCGATGTGTATGAGTATGGATCGGTTAATAAGGTCCTGACCGTTTCTATGGCGGTCGAGGAGGGAGAGATAACGAAAGATTCTATCTGTGAGGACCTGACCGGCTCGATAGACGTTGTCGATCACACTATTTATACCTGGGACCGCCGTGCGGATGGACTCCTTATGCCGAAGGATATCTTGCGGCTGTCGAACAATGTGTGCGCGGTCAAGGTAGGACAGAAAGTGGGAATTGAGCGAATGTACGAGTATCTCAGAAAATTCGGCATTGGTGATTTTATCGGGATCGGACTTCAGGACGAAGCGACGAGCTATCTTCCTCCGCTGGAGAAGTGGACGTCAGTGGATTTGGCAACGGCCTCCTTCGGACAGGCGATCTCGGCAACACCACTTCAGATTATCTCTGCCATATCGACGATTGCGAACGATGGAGTGCGGATGCGTCCGTACATTGTGGATAAAATTTACGATGATACTGAAGTGATCGATATCGAGCCGGAGCCGATCGGAAGGGTCATTTCCGAAGAAACCGCGCATGATGTGCAGGAGATGATGCAGGAAGTTGTCCGTGACGGAGATCCGAAATGGTGGTTTGACCAGATCCCGAACTACAGTATTGCCGGAAAGACCGGTACGGCCCAGATCCCCTATGAAGACCGGTACGGATACTATGATGACAGGACGAATGTTACCTTTGTCGGATTTTCTCCGGTCCATGACGCGCAGATGATCATGATCGTGCGGCTTGAGGAACCAAAGACGAACACGTTGTCCGCCTATACGGTCGTTCCGGTATGGATCGAGATTTTTAAAGCAGTGTCGCTGGACTTGGGAATTGTGCCACTGTAGTGTGTACTTTTCGGCTGCGATATCCCGTGAAATGACCATCTTGTCACCTTCGGGTTAGAGATGGAAAAAATCCCTCCGGTGCGCTACTATTCATCTATGTCAGCATCGATGTCAGAAGACAGGTCAAGTGTCCGTAAAGCCCAAAGCGACCCGGGGGCGTTTTCAGCTTTGTATGTGAAATACTACCCTCGGATCTGGGCGTTTATCCGGAAACTCGTTAACAATGAAACGATTGCCGATGATCTCTGTGCGTCGACTTTCGAGAAGGCACTTTCCAAGATACCTTCGTTCCAGTGGAAGGGTGTCGGCGTCAGCTCATGGCTGTACCGGATCGCACGAAACACGGTGTACGACTATTTCCGGTCCTCCCGGACAAAGCGCTCGACCGCGCTTTCGGATACAGAAGAGGAAACCCCGGAAAAAGAAGCAGGGCCGGAGGAGAAGACCCCTCGGCACGAGCGCGAGCTTAATCTCTACGAAGGCATCGCTTCGCTTGAGAAGCAGGACCAATACCTCTTGTACTACCGGTACTTTGAGGGAATGAGTGTCAAGGATATTGCGGTAAAGTTTGGAATGTCCAGGACGAATGCGGCAACTCGTTTGCATCGAATCAGAAACCAGATGAAGCGACTGCTTGAGCCTCTGTAGGATATTTCCCACAAATTATCGAGGATACGGATGGTATCGGGCACCTGTCGGGTCGGGGAGATGCTTCTGATCGTCAGCTACTGTTGATCCCGTAGGATTGAGTTCTTGTTGTACTGCTTTGCAATTTTTAGAAATTCCGCCATCTGTTTGGGCGAAAACGACTTCCGTTTTCGGTAGGCATCGTCGATAGTTTTGCTTGGGACGAAATTCTGCAGGACAAACCGGTTTGCCCGTGAGACATTGCTCATCATGTTTGCTACAGTGCTCAGCGTGTACATTCCGGGGACCAGTGTGGTCCTGATCTCGTACGGTCTGTCGGAGTGAATGATGATCGCGAGTGACTCAAGGCTCGAGTCGAGCTGTTCC
>JAQVGB010000075.1 GCA_028696915.1 Candidatus Dojkabacteria bacterium
CGCAGCGAAACGTACACTCATTCGGTTCAGACACGAGCATAGGGAGTGTACCCCAAATCACACATATTTTCAAGATTCCGAGCCATTTTTGAAAAAAACTCACCTGGTCCATGCCCCGCACTTACACCCCATTGCGCAGGACATCGAGCCATCGCGCCCATCCCTGTAAATCAGCATCCACATCCACTGTTTCCCTTTTCTCTTCTCCGTCTCCCTGCTCTTCAGATGTTTCTGGAAGAACAACAAGGACCTCGTCATCGCGCGTAAACAGCAGGCGGTCCCGGGCTTCTTTTTCGACATACGTATCCCCGGTGACGTAGTCCAACTGTTCCTGCAGCTCAAGATTCCGGAGCCTTAACGACTCGACCTCATCCTGAGCCTGTTCCACAATCTGACTGCGCTGATATGCAGTTGAAATTGAACGAACGGAGTTAGCGACGAGAAGCACCGATAGCCCGACAAACACGCCGGAAAGGACAAGGGTCATCATTCCGGAAAGCCCATACATTCCTGCAGACCGGTCTTTTTTTGCCGTTCGTCGCTCGTGTGTCATATTGAATACATTATTAGCACAAATATGTAAGAAATTCCATCTTAACGGAATGAATATCCCACGTACACCTTCCTATAGTCATCTACTATTGACCACCAGGTGGACTGCTGATATAATGATTTTGGTAGGACGCACATTCCTGATTAGTAAGATTATAGCGAAATTTTCCCGATGGATGGAACATCGATAACAGACCTGCACGCACAGTTTATTTCCGACCTTCAAAGCAAGGGCCGGTCAGAATCCACCATTATCGCGTATGGGAAGGACATCGAACAGCTTATCGACTACCTGAAAAAGACCGGTGACGGGGATCCCTCGGCAGTAACAATCGAGCGGCTCGAAGCGTTCAAGTCGGACCTTGAGAAAACCGGCTACACCCCCAAAAGTATTTCCCGCAAGATCAACAGCATTAGAACTTTTTTCAAATATCTGACAGGACGGAACGTCATCTCTGAAAACCCGGCAGAAAAACTTTCCCATCCAAAATTCGAGACACGGCCACCCCGCGTGTTGACCGAAATGGAGTATCGGGCGCTTCGCGATGTCAGTAGATCGGATGTCAGACTATTTTCCATTGTCGAACTGCTCCTCCAGACGGGAATCCGGATCGGAGAGCTCACCCGGTTGACCACCGATGATATCAAAGAGACCAAAGATGGCAAGTTTAAGTATCTTTTGATCCGCGAATTCGCGAGCCATCCGGAGCGGAAAGTGCCACTTAATGCATCGGCACTTGCGGCGATTAACGAGTACCTTAAAGTCCGACCGGAAACAGAAAGTGATATCCTTTTCGTGACCAAGACCGGAAATCCTCTGCTCGTCCGCAACATTCGCACATCAATCGATCGCGCGTTTGAAAAAGCGGGAATCAAAGATGCGAAGGTCAACGACCTCAGAAACACCTTTATCGCACATCATCTGGCACACGGCGTCAGTCTCGTCACCGTATCCCGCCTCGTCGGGCACAAACGGCTTTCGACGACCGAAAAGTACCTGGATCTCATCCGGAAAGAGGAAAACGGAAGTCAGCAAAAGCTCGAGGCACTGTAGGCGGCCCTTCGGCCCACTGTCTCCAAATCTCCAGCCACACTCACATTTTGCTATTTCATGCGGTACAATACACCCTATGCGAATTCTAGCCGTCGATACATCATGCGATGAAACGTCCGCCGCGGTCCTCCACAACGACCGTGTCATCTCAAACGTAATCTCGTCCCAGGTTGATTTACACAAAAAATGGGGAGGCGTCGTGCCGGATATTGCACGCCGTGCCCACAACGAACGCATAGATCCGGTCATTCGCGAAGCACTCGCCCGATCTCGCACCACGCTTGAAACCATCGACTATTTCTCCGCAACGTACGGGCCGGGGCTTGCTATCGCACTGGAAGTCGGGTTGAAACACATTCAGGCGCTGGCACTCGAACACGGAAAACCCTTTATTCCGATTAATCATATGGAAGGCCACCTTCTGTCACCGTTTGCAAGGAATGCAAAGGGCAATCACCCTCTTCCTCCACCGGAGAAATTTCCACTCATCGGGCTTCTGGTGTCAGGGGGACATACCGAGCTCGTGCTCACACATGATTTTGGAAACTATGCGCGGATCGGTTCGACATTGGACGACGCCGCAGGGGAAGCGTTCGACAAAGTCGCGAAAATGCTTGAGCTCGGCTACCCGGGCGGGCCGGTCATCTCTGAATTTGCGAAAAAGGGAAAACCCGGTCGCTTCCCGCTTCCGGTCCCGATGGAACACTCAAACGATCTCAACTTCAGCTTCTCAGGACTCAAGACCGCCTGCCTCTACCGCATCCGAGAGATCCGGCAGGAGTATCCACTGTGGAAACCGCGCGACTGGGTGTACGATTTCTGCGCGGACTTCGTTCGGTCCGTAACGCTCTCGCTTGTTTTGAAACTTGAAGGGGCAGTCGATCATTATAGTACTGTCGACGGGCATTCTCTCAAGGGCATCCTTCTGGGGGGCGGAGTCATGTCCAATAAAGACATCCGAAGCGCTATCAGGCAATCGATGCGAAAGAGGAACATCCCCGTCTACCAGCCCTACTCCACCCGTCTCTACACGGATAATGCCGCGATGATCGGTACCACAGCATACTATAGCGTGAGGCGAAGCGATCCGGCGGTGACTGAGGGACAACGGATCAAAACTATCGAGCGTGATCCGGTCGCGGAGATCTCATCCCGCTAACCTATAATTCAAAACGCCTCTATCCGGCGAAATCTTTACTGTACGGTGGCGGGG
>JAQVGB010000027.1 GCA_028696915.1 Candidatus Dojkabacteria bacterium
TCTGTGGTTTCAAACGTACCTCAAGGAGTACAACGAGGAGCGACCTCATTTCGGGATCGGACTCAAAACTCCCCTTGAGGTCGCCCTCAACCCCTAGGGGGGGGGGAATATGTCATTACTGAACAAGCCTCAATTGTCAATCAACGTGCAACTTGCTACACTGGTCGTACCGTGTAATTTATTGAAATCTGCCCCGTGGCTGTTGAATTGATTTCCCGTTTCCTGGTAGCACTTGCGATTGGCGGTCTTGTCGGGCTTGAGCGGGAAATTTACCAACAGAAAACAAAGCGGGGATTTGCCGGTATCCGCACATATCTTATCGTTGCATTCCTTGGCGCGATGTCAGCCCTTCTGATGCAGGTCGAAGGAGGTAGTGTGTTTGCGTATATGGTCATGGGCAGTGTCATCGCACTTCTTGTGGCGGCATATTTTGTTTCGGGATCAAAGGGATTTCACGGGATGACGACGGAGTTGAGTGTCGTTCTCGTGTTTGTGCTGTCGATGCTGTCTACATACCCGGAGTATCAGAAGATCGCGGTCATTCTTGGCGTGGTGCTTGTTGTTTTGTTGTCGCTCAAAGAGCACTTGCACCGGATTGCACGGGTCACGAACAAGATCGAATGGAACGATTCACTGGTCTTTGTTGTAATGGCGTTTGTCATTCTTCCGCTTCTTCCCAACCAGAGCTACTCGATCGTTGGTGTTGCGGATGCGTTCAATCCCTACCGGACGTGGCTCATGGTGGTGTTCGTGTCGGGGATCAGCTTTGTGGGTTACTTTTTGACAAAAGTGGTTAAGGGCGGACTCGGGCTTGGTCTTGCGGGTATGCTTGGGGGGCTGGTATCGAGCACTGCGGTGACCGAATCAATGGCAAGCGGCAGCAAAAAGAACCCGTCACTGGTGAATTCGTATACGTTTGGTGCAATCGCGGCATCGGTTGTGATGGCGGGGAGGGTGATCTTTGAGGCGTGGGTCGTGGAAAGCCGGATGGTGACACTGCATTCTGCCGCGCTGTTTGTCATGATTGCAGTTGGTCTGGTGTTTGCGCTCCGGTGGTTCGAGAGAACGGCAGCCAGTGATGACAATGTAGACCTTAATCTTGGCAGTCCGTTGTCGCTGAAACCGGCGCTGTTGTTCGGTCTGTTGTTCTCAGTTGTCGTATTCCTTTCGAAGGCAATGCTTGCGGTCGGTGTGGGTTCATACGGATTTCTGGCGCTTGGACTGATTGCCGGAATGGTCGATGTCGACGCGATAACGCTTTCCATGTCAGGACTTGTGTCAAAAGGGACCGTGACCGATGCGGTGGCGTGGACGACTATCGTGATGGCGGTTGTCAGCAACAGTTTTTTCAAAATAATGGCATCACGGATGTTTGGGTCGAAGCGTTTTTTTAGACGGGTCGGGGGTGCGTTGTTTGTGACAGCGGCGATAGGCATCCTGACGTTGATCTTATACCTGTAAGACTCGGTCTTGTTGTGTGGCGGTGAGGATTGCGTGCCGGTACCTCATGGTGTTGATTTACCTGTCGTAGTGTATAATGATACGGTTATACTGCTGGTAATTTATGCAGCGCGAGCATGATTGTCATCAAGGAAGCTGAAAGAACGTACCATCTGGGAGATGAGGATATCCACGCGCTGGACGGACTGTCTCTTGAGATCAAAAAGGGAGAATTCATCGCACTCGTCGGTCCATCTGGCTCGGGGAAATCAACGTTGATGAATGTAATCGGTGCTTTGGACTCACTTGACTCCGGGTCTATCTCGGTGGACGGACAGGATTTGTCGAAACTTTCGGACAGTGGCAAAGCGATGTACCGTCGCAAAAAAGTCGGATTCGTGTTTCAGACGTTCAACCTGCAGGCGAGACTGACCGCGCTTGAGAATGTCGAGCTCCCGCTGATGTTGGATGGAATTCCCCGCAAGAAACGACGGGACCTTGCACTGGAAGCGCTTTCGAAAGTGCATCTTTCGGACCGGGTCAGGCATGTGCCTTCAGAACTTTCCGGCGGTCAACAGCAGCGGGTTGCGATCGCGCGTGCGATTGTGAATCGCCCTGAAATTCTACTTGCCGATGAACCGACCGGGAACCTTGACTCAAAGAGCGGTGAGCAAATAATGAAATTGTTGAAGTCACTGAACGAGCAGGAGCAGGTGACGATCGTAATGGTCACTCATAACGAAGATCACGCGGCATTTGCCCATCGGGTACTTCATATGCTCGACGGGAATATCTCTCACACCAGAAATGGCCGAAAAAAGGAGGTATACGGATGAAATTCTATGATCTGCTGGCTACATCGTTCCGGAATCTCTTTCGGCAAAAGGCACGGACGGTGCTCACGGTGATCTCGATGATGATCGGGGCATTCCTCATTGCAATCATGATGTCGGTTGGTAATGGTCTCAAGCAATTTATGGTAAGTCAGGTTACGTTGTTCGCGAACACGTCGACAATTGCCGTGCAGGCAAATGTCGATTTTGCCCAGGCGTTCGGAATGTCTTTGGGCGGAGGTGTGGCGGAATTTGAAGAGGAATCTCCGCAGGTCCAGGATCCTGCGGGCGAGGGGCAGAATGATAGTGTAAACGGAGTGCCGGACTTTCTTTCGGAGGCGTTCCTCGATCAGGAGGACCTTGAAAAACTTCAGGAGATAGATGGTGTCAGTGAGGCCGCGTTTGAGACCTATGTGACACCTGATTATATCCGTCTTGCCGAAGATGAAAGCCCGAAGCTGTTGATCAGCATGTACGGCGTCCCGTCCGGTATTCGTGACCGGGTGAAGTTTTCCAGTGTCGATAGGGCGCTTCTGGAACGCGATGATGCGATTGTCCTTTCCGACAGCTATGCAGAGGCGTGGAATATGGACCGGGAAGATCTGGTTGGCGAGACGGTTTTGGTGCGGATGACCCAGACGGGAGATACGGGAGTTTCCGGTATGGGGATGGGGATGACCGGGAATATTCCGAGCGACGCAGGGGAACAGGAAGGCCCCGGCGAGCCTCTCCGACAGGAATTCGAGCTTGTCGTGGCAGGATTATTTGAGAAAAGCATTTTTTCGCAAATTTCGTTCATTACACCTCAGCAAAGTGATATCTTGAGGGCATTCGTCAGTGGTCAGGAACTGTCCGAGTTTTCCGAGGAGGAGCAGGCGTTTGAAATTATCGTTGTTGCTGAAGATGACGATCAAGTAGATGCTGTCGACCGGCGGATTGAGGACTTGGGATATCAATCGTCGACGTTCGATGAGGCAGTCGGGCAGATTGGAGTGGTCTTCGACATTCTCGGCGTTGCATTGAGTGGCTTTGGTGCGATAGCAATGCTTGTCGCCTCAATTGGAATAGCCAATACTTTGCTTATGGCAATCTATGAACGTACCCGAGAGATTGGAGTCATGAAAGCGGTTGGGGCGACACGATCGACCATCGGACTACTCTTTACGATGGAGGCGGCGTGGCTTGGGATCATCGGCGGTACCGTGGGTCTTTTGTTTACCAAACTCTTCGGCGACGCGGTCAATTTCATTCTTCATGAAGGTATCTCGATCGGATCGGCAACACTGCTGGAGGGGTTCCTTGCGGACTATCCGACCTTCGATGTATCGGTGTTCAGTATCGGTATCGTTCTGCTGGTGCTTGGTGTGACGGCGGGTGTTGCGATCGTTGCGGGATTGTATCCGGCATGGAGGGCGAGCAGGCTCGACCCGGTGGTCGCCTTGTCCCGATAGCCGCGACCTTGTAGAATTGCACTGTCACCGGCAGTTACTTCCTGTTGATGATATGGAAAATTTCATTAACCTGTAACACTATACGTTAGCGGGATGAGGAGAACACGATATTTTCTTAAGACAACTAAGGATGCGCACGCAGGGGCTTTTGCCGAAAGCCAGAAACTGCTATACCGCGGAGGGTTTGTGCGCCAGATTTCCGTCGGCAGATATGCGCTTCTTCCGCTCGGGTTTCGAGTGTACCAGAAGATCAAAGACATTATTGTCAAGGAAATGGAAGCGATTGGTGCACAGCGTATGGAACTTCCGATTATGCAACCGGTTGAGGTGTGGAAAGTCACCAACCGCGACGCGGCATTCGGTGAGCTTATGACCATTGTGAAAGATCATTACGGCAGGACTTTTGTGCTCAGTGCGACAGGGGAGGCATTGATGACCGAGCTGTTCGGTTCGTTGAAGCCGACCTACAAAGACCTTCCCATAAACGTTTTTCAATTTATGCCAAAGTTCCGGGACGAACTGCGTCCACGTGGAGGGCTGATCCGTGTCAGAGAATTTTTAATGAAAGACGGCTACAATTTTGAAATAGATGAAACGTCGTTCATGAAGACCTACCATGAATACTGGAAGGCCTATGAAAAGATTTTTTCACAAGTCAAACTCGATCCTGTCCCGGTGATTGCGGATAACGGTGCGTTGGGAGGTGATTATAGTCACGAGTTTATTCAGGTCACGCCTGAAATAGTTGAGGCCCTTGATATGTTTTTTAATGAAGATGAAAAAGAGCTTCCTCTGGAGGATGTCGATGCTTCAAAAGACGATGCGTTATATAAAGAAATGCTTAAAATCTACGCCCGCACGCCGGAGAAAACACTTAAGAACATGGTCTACTGGGTTGACGGACGGTACATTTGTATCGTGCTTCGGGGGGATTACAAGATCGATTTCACCAAGCTCAGAAGGCTTTTGTCATACAAACAGATCAGGCCGGCGACCGCAGATGAGATCGAAAAACTTGGCTCGTGCATTGGGTATGTGTCGGCAATCGGACTGGACAAACGTGTCGAAATTATCGTCGACGAATCAGTCAAGTACAACAAAAACTACTGGGATGGCGGACACCGTGACCGAGTGTTTCGAAAGAACGTCAATATCGGACGTGACTTCAAGCCGGAAACATATGTCGATGTCAGAGAGGACAAAACATTCAGCGCAGGAGGAGACAAAATTGTCGTCTGTGACCGCTGTGACTATAAGGCTAATGTCGAGCGGGCGGAATTTGTCCGTGAGCCGGTGAACATGGACGAAGAGATGAAACCGTTTGAAATTATCGATCAGCCCGAGTGGGTGTGCACGATGGACGATAACGTCGAGCATTACCGCAAGCCGAAGTCCCACTTTCTCAAAAATGTCGTGTACAAAACGAAAGATGGAAAACTGGTCATTGCTGTCCTGCGTGGAGATCTTGATGCGCATCCGGTGAAAGTCGCGAAGGTGATTGGTGTTAATGATGTGGAGATGGCTGACGATCATGATCTTGCCCGTATCGGGACGAAAAGCGGTTGGGTGCATTCGTGGGGCCACGACAAAGGTCGCGAAGATGTCATCTACGTTGCTGATACGTCACTCGAGGTATCCCGTAATCTCATCGGCGGTCAGAAAGAGAAAACGACCGACGCGCACAATGTGAATTATGGCCGGGACTTTAAAGCGCATTTCGTCGGTGATATCGCTGCAGCGTCGGAGGGTGCGAAATGTCCGAATTGTGAAGGCGGGTATCTTCATGAGAAGAAAGGAATTGAGCTCGGGCATATTTTCAAGTACGACACGTACTACTCTCTGCCTCACCGTGCGATGTTTGTCGACAAGGACGGCAAAGAAAAGCCGATGTGGATGGGTGCCTACGGGATCGGTGTCGGGCGGCTGATGGCCTCGTGCGTTGAGATGAACCATGATGAAAATGGTATTATCTGGCCAATACGCATTGCGCCGTTTGCCGTGCATGTTGTGAGCCTTGGGCACAGTCCTGACGTATTGAAGTTTGCAGAGGAAATATATACAGCTTTAGGTAAAAATCATGAAGTGTTTTGGGACGACCGGGAGGATGTATCGGCGGGGGTGAAGCTGATGGACGCCGACCTGATCGGCATTCCGCTCAGGATTGTGATAAGCGAGAAGACCATCCAGCAAGACAGTGCCGAAGTGAAGCTCCGATCAGAAAACGAAGCGGAACTCGTGAAACGGAACGAAGTTGAAGAGCGCGTGAAGGCAATTCTCCGTCAGTTGGAATCGTCTCTGACCGCTTCCGCTAATTTTCATGAAAAGGACAGATGAGTGCTGAGCAGACCAACAAGAAAGTCGTCTATACCGCCGATACACCGACCGGTCAACTGCATATCGGACATTACGTTGGATCTCTGCAAAATCGGGTGAAACTGCAGGACGAGTATCAGTGCTACTTCGGTTTAGCAAACTACCACTCATTCGGGTACATGCAAAAAGGAGAGGGTTTGTACAAGCGGCCGGATTTCATTCATGAATCGGTCATTCAGGTCGCCATGGACAATCTGGCGGTTGGGATCGATCCGGAGAAGTCTGTGCTGTATATCGAATCCGATGTCCCGGAAACATGTGAGCTTGCAATACTGTTCAGTATGCTGGTGACCCACTCGAGGGCACTGCGCAACCCGACGATCAAAAATGAGATTGTCATGAAAAATATGGGATCGCGGTTTTCGCTTGGCTTCGTCAATTATCCTTTGTTGCAGGCGGCGGATATTCTGCTATTCAAGGCGCATCTTATCCCGGTTGGTGAAGATCAGCTTGCGCATGTCGAGCAGTCGAGAGAAATTGCACGTGATTTTAATGAACTGTACGGAGAAACCTTTCCTGTTCCCGAAGGATTGGTCGGTGCAGTCGGGGTGCTTCCGGGGACTGATAATCGGAAGATGAGCAAAAGCCTCGGTAACGCAATTCTTCTTTCCGACTCCGATGAAGAAATCGACCGGAAGATCATGGGCATGTACACGGACCCCAACCGAATCCGTACGACCGATCCGGGCACTGTCGAAGGAAACCCCTTGTTCATCTATCATCAGGCATTTAATCCCGACCATGCTGAAGTCGAAGATTTCATGAATAGATACCGGAAGGGGACCGTGGGGGATGTCGAGGTCAAAAAGCGTCTTGCGGAAGTTATTAAAACGTTCATCTCACCGATCCGTGAGCGCCGGAAGCTCTATGAGAACGACCCCGAACTACTAAAGGCGATCCTGCGCGACGGCGGCAAAAAAGCGCGTGACGTTGCCGTCCGGACACTCGAGGAGGTGAGGGAGAAAATGAAGTTAACCTTTTCATGAATGTGAAGGATGTCGTTTGAATTTGCCGTTCTCCGGTGGAAGATCACTGATACAATTGTGTTGTCATCCGTGAAGTATGTCATTGTCGGATTTGCGACCTTCGGTCTTGATTTTGTGCTTAACTGGTTTCTCATCAAAGTGGTTGGCATGAACTACCTGATCGTTGGATATCTGATCGCTCCGCTTGTCCTTGCGTTCAACTTTTATACGCACAAGCACTGGTCGTTCAAAGATATGAGGACGGAGCAGAGCCGCACGCACCGGCAAATTGTGCGCTATCTCATTCTCGTTGCGTTCAACTCGATCGCGAATATGGGTTTGATGTATCTGTTCTATGGTGTTTTAGAACTTCCTCTTTTCCTGACACGGGTCCTGTGTACCGGAGTGGGGATCATGTGGACATTTCCAATAAACCGTCTGTGGATTTACAAGCCGTAATCGCGAGTTGTCTGAGTTTTTCTATGTACGTAGTGAAACTGATCGGCCGTCTATGATCAGAAAGCCTTCCTGCTCGAGTTTTTTAAGAATTGGCGTGAGCGTGTCAGGAGTAAGTCCTGTTTTCTCGGAAAGCTCCGGAGATGAAAGAGTCTCCTGTTTCGTGAGTGTCCGAATGATTGTGCCACGAACCTGTCTGACCGATCCTTCGAACGGAGACTGCCGTGTGTAGTGGCGGCTTTTCGAGTTCGGGTTGCCGAACGTTTTTTTCACAAAGTACCCGTAATCCATGAGTGCCCAGTACCACTCGCGTGGGTTTTTTCGATTGAGGGTTTCTTTCACAAGCGCGAGGATTTCTTTGTCTGTCACACTATCAGAATCATTAAAAAAATGATGGATGAATGCGCTTCGAATATTTGTTTCGATAAAGATCGTCGGTTTATTGAATGCGAAGGCCGCTATAGCTGAACTTGTGTAGGGCCCGATTCCGGGAAGTGTCGAGAGAATTTCGGGAGCGGAGGGAACAGAAGCATTGTGTTTGGTGACAATGATTTTTGCGCTTTCATGAAGATATAATGCTCTCCTGTTGTATCCCAGTCCCTGCCAGGACGCGAGCACATCTCTGGACTGAGCACTGGCAAGGTGTCTAACGGTCGGGAATTTTGTAATGAAGGTGAGAAATTTTGGTACGACCCGGTCCGTCTGTGTCTGCTGGAGCATGAACTCGGAAACGAGGATGTGGAAGGGGTCAGACGTGTCGCGCCATGGGAACGACCGGCGGTTTTGCTCATAGTAGCGGTAAACAGTTTCAACGAATGCATCCTTTTGCTTTTCGGAATAGTTCATGAATTTCGAGTGTAGCATATGGAAATGGGTTATTGCGTGTAAACGGCGGGATGCACAGGATTGGAGGATCTGTGTAAGCCATTGTTGCGCGTTGACGTTTTCTGATTTCCATGGAACAATTCGGTATATAAGGTATAACTCCAGACCGATGCTCAAAGATGACTGTATATTCTGCAATATCATTAAAGGGATCGTCCCATCATTAAAAATTCATGAAAATGACAAGTATCTTGCGATCTTGGACATTGCTCAGTTTACGGAAGGCCACACGATCGTTATTCCGAAAGATCATATCGAATTTGTCTGGGATGCTCCACAGATTGGGGAGTACTTTGAATTTGTAAAAAAAATTGGAGATCATTACCGTGAGCTGGGATATTCTTATGTTGATGTGCTGACCTTCGGAAGACTGGTACATCATGCGCACGTGCATCTCGTTCCTCACAAGGGTGATGATCCTGATTGGAAACAGGCGCTTTCGGTCATCGGGGAGTATCAAGTCGATCCTTCCCGCCGGCCCGGTGCCGACAAAGGAGAAAAAATCGCCGAAAAGTTCAGGATGAATCCCAATCTGTCCGAATAATGGAATTACTCACGATCAGTCCCCAATAAAGATTATGCGATGAAAAATATCGACAAAACAACAATGGACAAAAACAAAAGGGGTACAAAAAGTGAACGGGATGGTCGTATGTGGAATTTCCAGCTGATGTACTCCGGTCCCACGGATCCGCAGATTCAGAAAGACGTCGAGCAGGCGGCACGCAAAGTGGAGGCGTTTGCTCAAAAATGGAAGGCCCGGTCGGATTATCTCACTGATCCCGGTGTTCTAAAAACCGCTCTCGATGAGTACGAAGATCTGCTTGCCAACTACGGAACAAGTGGAAATGCCGGCTATTACTGGGCGCTCAGACAGGAACAGAACAAGTCGGACCCGGCAGTCAAGGCGCAGGTCAACAAACTGCATGAAAAAGAGGTCAAGCTTGAAAACGAGATCGAATTCTTCTTGCTGAACATCGGAAAGGTCCCCCCAAAAACTCAAAGAATCATGCTGGGATCGAAGAAACTGGAGCCATATCACCATCTCCTCTATCAGATTTTCGCGACATCCCGGTACGACTTGACCGAGCCAGAGGAGCGCATCATGAACGTTAAAAGCAAAACATCACACTCCAACTGGGTACAGATGACGTCGAGGTTTATTGCGAGGGAGGAAGGTGTCGTGCTCGATATCGATGGAAAGGAGCGGAAAAAGACATTTTCAGAGGCTCTTGAACTACTTGACGAACCGGATAAAAAAGTCCGCGACTCATCTGCGCAATTGATTCATCATGTTACTGAAAAGTATGCCGATGTTGCCGAATCGGAGCTGAACTCAATCCTTGAAAACAAAAAGGCAGAGGACACGCTTAGGGGATATGGATGTCCTGATTTGCCCCGCCACCTGTCGGATGATATCGAATCAGCGGTTGTCGATGCGATGCTTGAAACCGTCGAGGCAGACTTTTCGGTCCCTCAGCGGTATTACCGCTTGAAGGCGGCACTTCTCGGACAGCCCTCGCTTGCGTATCATGAACGAAATGTGAGGTACGGCGTGCTTGATAAGAAATATACGTATGAAGAAGCCGTGAAAATGGTAACCTCGACATTTGCGGACATTGATCCCGAATTCTCAGCAATACTGGAATCTTTTGTGACAAACGGTCAAATCGATGTGTTTCCCAGAAAAAATAAGTCGGGAGGAGCATTCTGTGCTCACGGCCTGAAGATCAGTCCGGTCTATATTCTGTTAAATTTCACCGGGTCTGCCCAGGATGTCCTCACCATTGCGCACGAGAGTGGCCACGGTATCAATAATGAAATGATGCGGAAATCGCAGAATTCACTGAATTTCAGTTCGCCGCTTTCGACTGCCGAGGTCGCGAGCACGTTCTTCGAGGACTTCGTGCTCGAGAAACTGCTGTGCGACGCCGATGACGAGATGCGCCTTGCGATCATGATGATGAAAATGAACGACGAGGTCAGCACGATTTTCCGACAGGTCGCGTGCTACCGGTTTGAGCAGGCCCTGCATTCGTCGTTTGCCCAAAAGGGCTATCTGTCGAGAGCGGATATTGGAACCGTATTTACAGAGCACATGTCGGCATATATGGGCGAGGCGGTGACTCAGGATCCCGGCTCGGAGAACTGGTGGGTGTATTGGGGGCATATCAGGAGGTTTTTCTATGTGTACTCGTATGCAAGCGGACTTCTGATTTCAAAGTCACTCCAAAGCATGGTCCGGCAGGATCCTCGTTCTGTAAAAAGTATCAAGACGTTCCTGTCGGCGGGAAGCTCAAAATCTCCTCTCGATATTTTCCGGGAGTGCGGGATAGATATTGCCGATAAAGGATTCTGGAAAAAAGGCGTAGAGGAAACAGAGAGGCTGTTGGACGACATAGAGACGCTTGCTAAGAGTCTTGGAATGGTGTGATCCCGGTCATTCTCAGATAGAGGAGTCTGTGCTTGCTCTTCCTTCGATTGAGGCGGTCGTTATTTCGGTGGAAGGGGATGCCGAAACTGTCCTCCAACCATAGCGAAGGGCAGATATATGAAGGGCAGATATATTAAGGCTCGCGCATTTCCGCCATACCTTCCTTGCGGGTCAGTTGAGCGGCAAGGACGGCGGTATACAATGCGGAGAGGCCGACAAGGATATAGATGGCACGGCTCAGAAATGTCATTTCCCCGAATATCGCGGCGACAAGATCAAACTCGAAAAGACCGATCAGGCCCCAATTCAACCCACCAATTATTACGAGCGCCAAGGTTATATAGTCGAGTGTCGTAAGTCTTCTCATTGTGGATTGGAGCGTAACTTAGTGATGTCTTCATAGTATCCATCCGGTATGTGATCTCCGTGTGGCAGGTACGTGAAAAAAGAAGGAGAAGCGCAAAAGGATTTACATTTTTTCTGAAAAATAGCCGGAGAGTGGTCCGCCGGTCCTCTTACCACTGAGCATGCCGGACGATGACGTTCCTGGCAATGAGCTGTTGTTTGGTTTCCGACCCGCCGACGATATAGCCTGACTCAAAACCTTTTTCTGCGAGTATCCAGTCCCGTCCCTCGACCTTTAGTAGGTACTGACCTCCAAGTTCAACGAAGCGAAATCTTCCTTTTTCGTCGCTGACACGGGTGTCTACCAGTTTGCCGTATGTCCTGTCGTACAGGCTGAGCGTTACGCCTGCAACAGGATTTCCATCCATGTCTTTCACGTGTCCCCATTTTCCCTGTTCTTCAATCCACATAAGTAGATAGGCGGTCATGAGGGTCAGGTGCGCCGTTAGTATCAGCAGGTGTACGACGTCCCTGATTGTGAGGTAATTATAGAGTGCAAGCCCCAGACCGGTCAGCATGAGAAGTGGACTGACGAGCATGAATAGTTCGGCAAGCTTGCTTGAGAATGTAACAAAATACCGTCGGAACGGACTCTGTGTGAGCTTGTCGAGCGGCACGTACATGCGAACCGGTGCACGGTCGTCAAGAACTTCGTATGCACCGCCATTGTAAACATTCCTGCGAACGCCGTCGGTGTTTCCTGAAATGATCCGGCTGGGGAACCGGTATCCTCCATGCTGGATGACAATCTCATAAATACCCTTTGATGGTTCAAATGAAAAGACACCGTTGATGTTCGTCACCGCGGTCTCGAGAAGTTTTTGCCTTCCTACGGTGTA
>JAQVGB010000076.1 GCA_028696915.1 Candidatus Dojkabacteria bacterium
TCTGTGGTTTCAAACGTACCTCAAGGAGTACAACGAGGAGCGACCTCATTTCGGGATCGGACTCAAAACTCCCCTTGAGGTCGCCCTCAACCCCTAGGGGGGGGGGAATATGTCATTACTGAACAAGTTAATATTGACCATTTTTACATAACTGTTTCAGACTTAAATAAAGCAATCGACTTTTATCAGAAGCTTTTAGGAAAAGAAATATCAAACAGAGAGAAAGACAGATGGGCAGATTTCAAAGGGAAAGAAGGAGAAGTGTATTTTGGAATCTACAATGCTACGGTTGATGGAGAAGACTTTTCGACAGGTAGTAGTCCAACATTAAGCCTAAAAACTGATAATGTTGATGCAGAGTATGAGAGAATAAAAAAGCTTAAACCGAAGTCGATCTCAGAAATGATTGAACTTATTCAACCTGCTCGATATAAGTATTTCCAATTCGAAGATGAATGGGGAAATGTGTGGGAAGTAGCTGAATATAATTACTAGAGTATATGAAATTAATAAAGAAAGAAAAACAAAATACGATACAAAGTGATACTTGTGGAATTCTACTGGAAGCAATTAATCGTAAAGATTTTCCATTTGGAGTAGTTCTATCTGAGGATCTCAAATCTACAGAAGCCCATTATCATAAAAAAGCAAAGAAGTGCTATTGGATGCTTGAAGGATGGGTCGATGTTGTAGTTGAGAATGTAAAAACGGGAGAGCGGAAAACTATTAGGTTGAATGAAGGAGATTTAGTTACTTTTGAACCATATGAAAAGCATAATGTAATTAAAGGTTCAAAAAAGAATAAAATGGTTACAATAACATCACCTGCTTGGCATATTGAGGATGTCGTTAAAGACTAGTTTTGCCTTATACTTTTGATGATTGTTCCAATGGCTATACATAGAATCTGAAATGGGAATTGAAACAACCCCATCAAACACCCATAATTCTTAAATCCTGAATGATGATAAACACTCGCACCTTTTCCACGTTTATAAATCATAACAATCGCCCTAATAACTTAAATCTAATTGAGGAAGCTCAAAAAGGAACTTCCACTTATACTCAAACTCCTTAAAACATGAGATAATCGTATCAATATAGGGAAGGAGTCGTTCGTACATAGTACGGTCACCCCGAAGGTTCGAGAACGAGGAGAGAATCGACGAAGAGAATGTTCTGAATGCAATCCCGCTAAGCAAAGCGGCACACTCTCGTCTCTCGTAATTCCTGTGAAAAATTTCCCCGATCGGGAGCCTCAAATCTGCCTTAACCCCTCCTGCACGCCAAACCTGATCAGGTCGGAAAACACGGTCGGGTCGATCACATAGACGATTGAAAAGGCGGTCACAAAGATTGCAACAGCCAGCCAGCGTGTGAAAATGCCCGCTGTTCGTACGAATAGCACTACCGCAAGGATTGCCATCACGGTCGGGCCGACAATTTTGATATCCCCAAGTGGCACGAGATATCCACCGATGTACTCCTCTGAGGTACCGATAAATTCAGCCAGATTGAAGTTCACGTTGAAAAGCACGAGGAGTATCTCGAGGATAATGACCCCAAGCAGTAGAAAGGATGATAGCTTCGTCGATGTCCCTTCGGTCCGGTATGCTTCGTAGATAGCGGCAGGAATGATCAAAAAGAGTATCCAGAGGGCATTGCCGCTCAGCAGTCCCGCGATGATCCCGATTAGCGCAAGGACAGAAACAATCGTACAGATGAGGGGGGCATGTTTGGTAGGTTTTGCCATACCACCGTCTTTAGATTTTAGATAGATGGCTCTATAGTGCTATACAACCATCGTGTGGCAATGTCTGTGGGATAGTATTCGGTTGGTTATGATCTATACAAAGCTTCTGTCGCTACTCGTATGCAACCATGCTCTCGAGGATCGTATCCATTGTTTCCAGCTCGGCCTCGGTTGCAAGCGGCGAAATGGTGAACTGGTAGGCGCTCATGGCAACTCCGCCGGCGATATAGTTCAATGGATCGATTGCCATGAAGCGGAAGTTTATACCGCATGCGGCGTTAAAAAAGGCGTCACCATCCGAGTAGTCCCAGTACAAGGTCGATCCGGATCTCCGGACGGTCCTTTCGAAGAATTCATACTCGACATAGTCACCATCAGCAATGGGAACGACGGTAGGAACAATCCCGCTTTCTGCTGATACAGCGACGATATCGTTGTAGTAAGCGGCACTGCTATCTGAAAATTCGTAATACTCGTTACAGCCGTCCGGCCCTCCGACTCCGTACACCGCCTCAAGCGTGAATACGGGTGTTCCCGAAGGAGCGATGAGCTCAACTCCGGTAAGGCCGAAATATGCCACGCCGGTGGTGAGCATGTCTGTTCCGGTGCCGTCTAGATATTCAACAATCGTCCATCCTTCCGGCAGAGAAGCAGAAAGGTAGTCTCCCTCATATTCGGTCAGTGTTTCTTCTTCGCTGTCCTCACTTTCTTCGTCTAGTTCGTTGGCGTCAGGTGTTTCGATCGCATCGCTGTCCTCGGTGCCGTCTTCATCGCTATCAGATGACGCGTCGGTTTCCTCCGCACGGTTTTCTGCTTGTCTGTTATACAGCCACATCGCACCGGCTCCCAGTGCGAAGCAGAGTGCTGCGACGAGCATGAGAACGAATGCGATAACAAGAGTTTTCGGACCAGATGCCTTTGTTTTTTCAACGGTTTCGGTTTGAGGAGATGCTGGAGCGGGAGTATTTTCAGGGCTCATGACGGGCAGTGATGAAGTTATCTGATCCATAGTAGCCTGATGATTCTTCTGCGTCAA
>JAQVGB010000028.1 GCA_028696915.1 Candidatus Dojkabacteria bacterium
TAGGAGTGCACTTTCCATGCCTTTTTCAACGAGAACCTGCTCAATCTCACTCCCGAGATTGAGAGCCCACAGTACTCTCTCCTGGAGCGAGAGATGAACTCCGTCCTCCAGATCATCCGGCGGTTCATCCATACAGTCCGGGCGTTGACCGGTCTGAACTTGACTCGGTGAACTGCCGTCTGGATAGGTGACCGGCAAGCGGGCTTCGGGTATCTGAGGCGAGAGCCGGTCAAACATGATCTACCTGCGGATTAATTTGATGGTATCAGCAATTATATATCGCAGGCGGAACCGAAATCAAACCCATAGAGTATGCCATCGTCATCCAGCCATCCTATCTCCACGGGAGAAAGAGGTATTTCCTCATGCTCACCACCGCCTTCCTCCACCCCTAGTACACCCAATACGCCACACCCTCATATGTCCAGTCGTGGGAAAGACTGCTGACAACATACTGTTTCTCCTGTTCCGAGCTCGTATAGAAGTGGTGCTTGTACCGGTCGCTCCAGAACCGGTAGAGCGGTTTCGATCCCTCAACGGCGGATGTACTTGCGAAAAACGCCACGCCCTCGTATGCCCAGTCATGAGAGAGATTTGCGATGACCGAGTTTCTCTCCGCAAGGCTGATCGTGTAGAAATGCCCGCGGTACCGATCACTCCAAAACCGATACACCGATGAAAACCCGGTCGCGCCCTCCGGAACCCGGAACACTTCACCCTCATACCTCCAGTCGTAGGATAACGTCGCAATCACCGTATCCCGCTCCGCAGCGCTCACCGTATAGAAGTGACCCCGGTACCGGTCGCTCCAGAACCGATAGACCGGGATCGTACCGACACTTCCAGGGTCCGCGGTATCCGGATCGACAGATACCGTTCCAAACAGCGCGAGGATCGATATGTCCCGGTTCGTGGCTGAAACCGTGTTTGTATCCGTATTCACCGCAGAGTCCGCAAGAAGGTCCCACTCTGCACCGTCCCAGGAGTATAACGCAAGTGACGCTTCATCCGTGTTCACGATATTTTCATTGCTATATGTCAGTGAAAAGGAAAGCGGTAGATTAAAGTATGAAATCTGCGATGAAAGACCCGTGAGCGCAGAAAGATGGTACACGTGACCACCTACCAACGTGCGTCCAAGGGGAGCCGGCATACTGCCGGTTATCGCAAGACTATCAAGTTTCTTAATTTGAAATGAAACATCGGATGCAGAAAACCTCGGCGGGAGCGTGATCTGAAGCGTGCTGTCATCATTGTGCAGTGATACCTCACCGCCAAGAAGGGCGGTAATATACTCGTCCTCTTGAGCAACAATCGGCATATTCACAGGACATCCCGTAGTCACAACGGTCAGGTCCTCACCAATATACGCTATCCCGGTTTGATCAACAGACTTGATTCGAAAGTGATACGTGGAGCATGGAGCAAGAGAAGATAATTCGACCGAGTGATGCACAACTCCACTATCCTCATCTTTTAATTGGCTCAAGTATCCATAGGTTTCGGAAATTCCATACTCGACCTGAGTAGAGCTCATATCATTGGTTGTCCATGAAATTGTCACCCCTGACGACGTCACAACTGTCGTGATGTCTTGCGCTGTCAATGTCGAAACAACCGAAAAGCCGTTACCAGAAATACCCATCCCCGAGTTCTCAGATCCTGCCGCCGGCAATTCGAAGTGTGTCACCGTGTCCGTTACAACGTTCGCCGCAGACGCTTCAATTGAATACGCGAATTCTCCATCTGCCGTTCCGGAAGGTATCGTGAACCTTCCGGACCATACTGATCTGCCATTTTCATCATATGAGTCGAACTGCAGAGGTATCAGATCGCCAGCGTCTGTTACGATCTGCACTTTATTGGCCGCTCCGTTCAAAGGATTCACAGCCGGCATGGAACTGACCGCACTGAATACAACGTCACTGCGGGGGGACGTCACTTGAACTGATGTGGTATCCATCAATGTCCAGGGATTCAGAGCGAGAACTTTGCTTTGCCATCCGCCGACTTGTCCGGATGCAAGTGAATGATTGATGAAAAGTTTTCCGTCCTCACCACTAATCACATCGCTTAGGCTCACGTTCCCGGCAAACGACATCTTCCATTTCCGGTCACCTTCCGAATCGAAATAGTTCAATACAGCACTATCACCGGTGTAATCCTTTGCCGAAATATCCCTTCCCATTGTCTCTGAATAATAGAATCCGTTAGAACCGTCCGAAATCAGACGCTGACCAATGTAGTTGTCATTCACATGGGACCAGAGCTGTTCACCGTTCGTGGTGTCCACGGCATCGATAAACGACTCTTTATGCTGAAGATCGGAGTCGTATGCACGACCGGCAAGAAGGACATTATCACTTCTTAGCGTCATGAATGACCAGTAGTTCGTTGTTGTGCCAAATGGCGATTCCCACTTCAACGTCCCGTTCGGATTAAGCGCAATAATTCTTTTGGGCCCGAGCTCCTTATTGGCATTCGCAACATAAATTGTCCCATCTTCATCAACTACGGGTTGCGCCGAAACATCCCCTGTCGCATACGACCATATTTCGCTCCCGTCATCCGGATCCAATGCAAGGATCATTCCTTCATTGGTATAGGTCAACACATCAGAGACTTTTGAATACGTTGCATACGCCTGGTATACGGTGTCATCCAATCCCAATGTTATACCTATCATATCCACATACCCTGGCGGATCGTACAGACGCGACCACTTGACCGTCCCGTCCGGATTGAATGCGTATACCGTGAACTTATTATCATCGGTCCTATCTGTATAGATAGTCCCATCTTGCCCGATATTCACATAAGTTGACGTGTGCCCACCGCTAAAGGCGTGCATCCACTTTGGTGCCCCTGTCGTTTGATCGTATGCGGCAAGGACATCGCTGAATATACAGTGCCAGTGAATGGTCCCGTTGCTAGAGAGGCTGATCGCAGGAGAAGAGTAGCTATTACCGGAAATTGAGCGACTCCAGATGATTACTCCCGTATCACGATTGATAGAGGCCATGCGCCCCTGCGTAAAAAGACCGTTCTCGTATCCACCGTAGGTTTTGTAGAGAAGGTTGTTGTCGGGACCGACAAGGATGTTTCCTCCGAAATCCTGAGCGAAAGAAGCCGTCCATTTCAATATCGAATACCCTGCTTCATTAGAATACGGCGAGTGCGCTGTTGACCTAGTGTCATGATTAAGTGTTGCCCATTCGGTTTGTGCCATACCAGCCGGACTCAGATCTCCCTGATTGACAGTCCATGAAACAGTCAAGGCATCAAGTGAGGGCGTCAAATCGGGATTCGTCGTTTGTAGCGTGATCAGAATTTTGATCCTTCCAATCTTTCCCGTAGCGTTCATGGCCAGCTGGTCGATGGGGATCGAGGAAATATCGACAGGACTCGTGGTAAACCCTGCGGAATTTCCCGGAAGTTGTGTCTCGCTGAACGTATACCCCCCTTCATCCATAACCCGGATCGTAATCGACGTTCCCTCGGGGATATCAGCCGAAAATGAAATCTCGCCCCACTCGGCCAGTAGCGGTGGCATGATCGTGGTCGTGCGCGCCGATCCTGTAGACGAATACGGAGGAGAGAATTGGCCACTGGCATTTGTCAGTTTCAGCACGCCAGCAGGGGTGTCGACATTCACATTCGTCCGGTTGGTCAGTCCGGTATTGTCAGTATACAAGTCCGTCCATGTCCCCTCCGTGCCATTATAGGATGGTGCCGCGAGGGTCTTGAGTAAGCCAGAGTGCCCGAATGTGGAAATCAGACCGATGATAAGAAAAAGAAAGAAAAATCTAAAGACCCCGAAAGTGCTTGAAGCCTTTCTTTTTCTCAAAGAACTCAGTATTCTACCCATCCGCCTTTTCACTGTCTCCGAAACTGTCTCGTAAAAAAACACCTCTAATCTATACTATACAACGTGACGATCTGTAAAGGACTCGCGCAGAAAACGTTAAGAAATCTCCTGGCAAGATCAATGCCGTGCATGTTACTTGTTTAGCTCTGATACTCATCAACAAACGTAGAAAACAACGCCTTTACCAAGAACCAGTCCCTAATTCTCATCAGACGCCCGCGACCACTGGTACTGGTGGTCTTCTGGTTCCTGTTCGAGGGGGACATCCTCTGCCTTGAAATTTTTCGAGAGAGCAATCGTCTTGATAGTAAATTCTTCGTCACCAAGCACAACCGAATTTCCAATACGTTTCCCCAGAAGCGATTTCCCGAACTGGCTTTCGATCGATACAAGTTTTCCTAAATTCTCGCTTGGTTTCAGGTATTTGATTTTTTGCGCCGAAATCTACCCCCCTAACTAATATGGCTCAATCACAACACTACGGCCGATCATGCCTTTCACACCGTTTGGGGATACGCCCTTCCGACCCCTCACTTGTTCCGGTCTCACATCTTCAAACAGCTTATCCAGATCGAGATACATTTGTCGAAGCCAACCAACAATTCCCGAGTCGTTCCATGCAACAGCCCCGAAAGCGCTCATGGTCCGTTCTGTTGATTCGCAACCCCCTATCCGGATACGTGAAACCCGCAGTACTGGCTCATAATGACCATAATACGTACGAAACGGGAGATCGTATACGAAGTGCAAACCAGCACAGGGAATATCACCGATCATTCGCATTCCTCCAATTCGTCCATCCTCCGGTTGGGTCATTTGTATCCATCTCATAACGGGCAGTCCGTCAACGGGTGCATAACTGGCATCAAAAAACAGAACCCGTGAAGATCGATTTCCGTCTGTGGACCAGGATTCAGCCTCTTTCGGTGCTCCCATCACATCTCGTACAGACGGGGTGACCGCTTCACGAAACTGTGAGCAAAAGGATAAAAAGGCCTCGGGTGTTTCAAAACCGGCTTCAGGAATCTCCGGTAGTTCATACGTAAACGTAACCGCATTTACTTCCGGATACTGCCCGACCCTTTCTGGTGAACCTACCGAAGACGATCTCCATGCCATCACCCGTCTCCCGGTCAACTAATTTCTCGCGCTCTCAGCACGAGCATTCACGAGGCAGAAATTACATGACCAATCTCACTGCCCGCTACTGTACGAAAACCCGCGGGAGTGTATTATTATAGGACATCCAACCGTTCACTTCAAGCTATCCTCCCGATATCATGGAAGCCATCCGGTTGCGGAAAACGCCTCCTTTGCATCCTCCACGATCGCCATTTCCCCCGAGGTAACCTCTGTATCTTTGCCGAAATTACTTTCTTTGACCTGTTTCCAATAATCCTCAATTCTACCAATAACCCGAGACCGCATATTGAGATCTCTGCGCCAGTCGGTTCGAATTGTATACAGGTTTCTCACAAGCACATTGGAATCTTCGACGCTCAACGCAAGCAGAAGATAAAAGAGCGGCGCCGGACTGGTTTCGGTGATCGGGTTACAGCCAGCAATGCGTAGTAGACTATTTACCCAGCCGTTCCGGGGCAGGGTATCCGGTTCCACCCCGAAATAAAAGTCTTCATCGGGCTCACCCTGTCGCACGTACATTACCGTGCCGTATGCACTCTGCATCTGAAGCAGGGCTCTTGCTTTTGCTGAACGTGCCTGTTCCGGATTAACCGGAGCTGATACTACGTCGCTAGGAGTCATTGAGAATAACGTCCATTATCGCAGAGAACTAATTGCACGTTCAAGATCGCTTTTTTGCTGATCGGACAGTGTTGGCATGATATGCTCAAGATATCCTTCCATTATGGATTTTCCAGCCCTCATGACCGCCGTATCGATTTCAGACGATGTGAAATTTTGCTTCAGAAGCGAAGAGAGTTCCTGCATATCCGGTTCGGGGTTTGATAGAAGCGCGGAAAAGTCAGACCGTTTCTCCTCGGGAATGGATGCCACAAGATCAAGAAACGCCTTCATTTCGATCGCTTTCAGGAATTCCGCGGCGAACAGTTCCTTGTTGTCCGCGTACTCGATTATATCGAGGACCATCAGGATAATTTCGCGGGGTGTGGGGGTCATGGGGCGTGAAATCGAGATGAAATAAACAAAAGATTACAGTACACACTACTCTTTATTATACTTCCAACTGTTAAAGGCAAACGCAAGTGCGGCTACACCAGAAGCTAGCCCGGCAGCAAGAGCCACAGAAGATCCTGTACAACGAAGTACAATACCTGCACCAAGAAATCCAATACCTGATAGTACACATAATTTCTCAGATCGACCACGTAATAAATCTTTAACACTGGCCAGATACCCATTGCTCATCTCAGTTGGACCAGGATTCTCCCCTGAGGATGATTCATTCCTAATCCATAAAGGCTGTGGAACAAAAACCCTGTTCATTTCACCCGCACTATATCACAACACACCACCCGCCACAATACACACTACAGGCCATTCATTCCGATATTTTTTCCTGCACAGGGTAATTCGGATTCGCCTTTCCCTTCATCCATTGCATCTACGAATACCTCTACATATAGCAGTTACCATATAGCCCTTGCCCCTCGGTCGTGCGAGTGCAATAATCGGACCATACGTTACTGACCGTCAGACTTAAGCTGGGGTCATCCCTGTATCGAAGTGTTCCCGATTATCACCGATCATTGCTGACACCAACCGATCTTATAAACATCTCAGCCGCGGACATTACAAAATCCTTGCACTATTAATGGACAATTCATATACTGGATAGTGACGTAACTGACCCAACCTCGAAGATCATGTCGATCATGAGCACCATCAGAAAGAAACCACTCTCGACAATACTAATAGCACTAGCAATTCTGTCAGTCATCATCACTGCTGTCAGGATCCACCATTTCGTAGAAGCCGCAGCATGTCCGGCAGTTCTTCAATCCTCAATCACCACACTCGTTGAGCTCGATGCAAACGATTATATTGGAGATAACGTCATCGACTGTAGTACCGTCGACATTCATATCGCAAGCGGCGGCACACTGAGAATTCTGCCCAAGATCACCGACAACGACCTGCACGCAGACGACTACGGATTGATTATTCGTGCGAATTCCGTAACAGTTGATGAAGGAGGTGTCATCGATTTGGAAGGAACAGGATATGGTCCCGGACAACAGGTCAGCCATATCGGTTCCGGAAAATCCAGTGTGTCGACCTGTCCTGCAGGTGTGTGCGGCGGATCAGGCGGCGGTCATGGTGGAGCCGGTGGACGTGGTGATCCCGACGGCCTCAACGAAGCCGGCAACCCCGGGCAATCGTATGGTTCGAGCGAAGGACCCGTCACACTTGGATCGGGCGGCGGAGAAAGCGCTCAAGCCCTCGCTGGAGGCGCAGGCGGAGGAGCACTCAAACTCGAAGTGACGGAAGTCTTCACACTTAATGGAATTGTCAATGCTGACGGGGCTGACGGTGCACAAGGAATGACTAGCGGAGGAGGAGGAGGGGCTGGTGGAAGTTTCTGGGTTGAAGCAGGTAGTTTTGCAGGTATTGGTTTGGTTACCGCCGAAGGTGGCGATGGAGGAGTTCCGGTCGGAACCGGAGGGACAGGAGGAGGCGGTGGTGGTGGACGAGTCGTCATGCGTTGCACCGTAGGCAATACGTTTAGTGGATCTATCTCCGTCGCTCCGGGAGAAGGAAATTCTAATGATGGACAAGTCGGCACCAAAATTGAACCGAGTTGTTATCCGAATTCTCCTACGTCCCTTCTGCAGTATGGATATAACAGTCATTCCAACCCGAAGGAAACACTGGTCGCCGATGGAAGTGGCACAAATGAAACTGCCGTTCGGCTGAAATTCACCATATCAGATGTAGAAACGTCATCAAGTCTGACGCCGCAAGTCGAGGTCCGTGAGGTTGGTCAGCCCTTTACCGGCACCCCAACGCATTCAGGAAGTCCGGTCGCCTACTCGGGAACCCCGGTCCAGACATACATTCAAATTTCAAACCTCATTAAAGCAAAAGACTATAAATGGCAGGCCCGTGTCAGAGATGCACAAGGAGCGTTCAGTCCCTGGGTGGAATACGAGGAGGGAGAGGCAGAAGAAGTCGACCTCATCCTCTACGGAGATCCTGTTTTAATGCAAAAAATATCCGGTGACAACCAGACGGGGACCGTTGGTAGCCAGATCACTAACCCATTCATTATCGAGATCCAGGACCAGGCAGGTCATCCGTTACCGGGGGTTACCCTTACGTGGCAGGTCAAGACCGGCGGTGGCACGCTTAGTATCTACAACGCGACAACGAACACAACCGGAAGAGCAGAAACATACCTGACGCTCGGAACCGTTTCCGGAACTGATACTAATACCGTCGATGCGGTCCGCACAGGATTGACCGGATCTCCAGCACGATTCACCGCAAGCGCGGACCCCGGACAGATTGACCATTACGACATTGACCTGCCGTCAATTGCCATTACTTCAGTCAATTTCGATCCGCCGGTACTCATCCAGGCGAAGGACACCTATGGAAACCTCGTCAGCAGTGCCGTGAACGACATATATCTCGACGCCGTAGATCCGACAACACATGAACCGTTCCTGGACGGAGATCTCCTCCCCGACCAGGCTACTCTCGTTGCAGGCGAGGTGACCATTTCCAACATGACATACAGCGTCGCCCGAAACATCAAAGTGACCGTCTGGGATACCGTCGACATGGTGGACAATAACAAAAGCTTCTCTTCCGTGCTCTCCGTCGTCAATAGTCTCGGCGACTGTTTTGGACGACCGAACCTTGCCGGAACACTGATTATTGATGAAAGCGAAATCCATAACGCGGCGGACTATCCCGGTGGTATTATCAACTGCAGTGAAGTGGATGTTGAGA
The DNA here is from genome assembly GCA_028696915.1 of Candidatus Dojkabacteria bacterium. Lineage (GTDB taxonomy): Bacteria > Patescibacteriota > Dojkabacteria > SC72 > JAFGCJ01 > JAQVGB01. The sequence continues at coordinate 8,807 of JAQVGB010000028.1, forward strand.
TCAGACAGGGACTTTCCGGTACGGTGGTGACCCTCAATAGTAACGACAACGGCGACACAGTCTACCCGGCCGGAGATTACGGTGTTACCATCCTCGCTAACAGCCTTGAAGTCGAAAGCGGTGCCAAATTGAACCTGAACGGGACCGGCTATCTGCCGGCGCGTGGACCCGGTGCGGGGAATATGGGAACAAGTAATTACCCCGCCGGAGGAGGCGGAGCACACGGCGGATACGGGTCGTGGGGTCTTAATGGACCGGGCTCTTCCGGAAATCCCTCTGGAGGAAGTCCGAATGGAGATGTCTTCGAGCCGTTATTCCTGGGAAGCGGCGGTGGTGACAGCGGTGGTCGCGGAGGTGGTGCGCTCAAGATCGTCATTGACGGAAATCATGTAACACATCCGAATTCAGACAAACTTGTCGTGGATGGAGAGATCGACCTCGACGGACAACCGGGAATTGAAGCATGTCCGGAGGATAATACAAACTGCGGAGGTGGCGCTGGCGGCAGTTTCTGGGCAATCACCGCGTATCTGGAAGGATCCGGCTCAATCCACGCGAACGGCGGAATTGGGAGAAATGGAGGTATCGCAGGACACGGTGGTGGCGGGAGCGGCGGACGGATTTCGGTCGAGTATGAGGACAAGACAGGATTCACCGGCTATCTCTACGCACACGGGGCAGATCGTGGCGACAGTGGAGACACGGCCGGTCCGGGAACTATTTACCTTGAAGAAACTGATGTCCACTCTGATCAACACGGAAATCTCTATGTCGACAACGATGGGAAAAACACCCTTAATGCAGGAGTGATGCAGTCAAGTTGTCCTGACGGACCAGCCCCTGGACACGGTGGATGCATGTTCAACCAGATCGTTGCAGGCGTCGATATGAACGGCAACGGACTACACGGATATGGACATGTGGATTTTCTCGGTACCGGCTCAGCACTCACGGTGAGTTCCTCGACCATAACCGGTGACGGCACATCTGACATTCATACGTACGGGATCACCTATATCGCAAGCGACCCCTACACTATCTCTCTCGGAGGACTGCACATCCGGGGCGACATCACTGGCTACAGCGGTCCTGCCGCAGATCTTGACCTTGTCATGGGAAATACCGGAGAGCTCGGACTCTACGCAAACACACCATGGCGCAGCGGCAGTTTTTCGTTCAATTCTGTTTCCGTGCAGAATACGGGAGACATGACACTGGTCAGCTACAATAATGGAGACTCCAACTACGACAATGACTATGGCGTGACCCTGAACGTAGTGGACCTGCAGGTAGACATGGGCGGTGAAATCAGTGCCGACGGGAAAGGATACGCAGTTAATCAGGGACCAGGCACCGGTTCAGGGTACGGCGCAGGACACGGAGGATATGGGGGCAACGGAGCCGCTATCTATGGAAGTCTCTACGAACCGATCGATCTGGGAAGCGGCGGTGAAGCCGGAGCGGGCGGAGGCGCGGTGAAACTCTCCGTTTCAAACACAGCAACCGTTAATGGAGACATCCATTCAAGCGGCACATCGGAGGGAAGCGGCGGCAGTATCTGGATTGATACGAATGTCCTGACCGGAGGAACCTTTGGAGTGCACGGAAAAATCTACGCAAACGGAGGGAGCAGTTCCGGTGCTGACGGAGGCGGCGCCGGCAGGATCGCGATTTACTATACCGAGGCCAGCGGATTTGATGGTTCAGTGTTCGCCCACGGCGGCGGAAATGGTGGACCAGGGACCGTCTATTGGGAACAGAAAGGAGTCGATGCTGCCAAGACCGGCAGTCTCTTCGTTGATAACAACGGCGTAAACCAACGACACGCCGGGATCACCGAAGCGGAATGCCTCGAAACTGCACCCCCGACATACGGCTGTCGTTTTAAACAAATAACCCTCGGGGCAGACCTCGATGGCAATGGTGCTCACGGCTACGGCCACCTTGATCTCGAAGGAATGAATTCAAAATTAACCCTTACCTCGACGACAGCCCTGACCGGCGATGATACCAGCAAGCTGGACATCTATGGTTTGATGAACTTCGATTTCGACCCGCCGACCGACCCCGTCATCATTGAACATGTCGACGTCGGAATCTATGGAAACCTCACTGGTGTCTACGACCTGACCCTTCGAAATAACGGAAAAATGACACTGAACGGATGGACCGCTCGCCGTAGCGACCGAGGGATCACCCCTGTCAACGAGTATTCGTTCAACGATATTTCCGTCGAAAACACTGGGATTCTGAACCTGAAAAGCTACGACAGTGGGGACACCGACTGGGAGAATGACTACCCCATCGTTCTCAATTTCGACACGCTCTCGGTTGCCGAAACCGGTTTGGTCAGTGGGGACGGACACGGCTACACCGCAACGCACGGGCCAGGACACGGAAACTACTCCTGTGGCTTCTGGTGCGGTGGATCGGGTGCATCTTTCGGTGGCTACGGTGCCTCCAGTACCGTCGGACATGGTGGCGCTAATGCTCCGGAGAATCCTTTTGGCAATATCTACGACGGTGGTGCATCCATGGGTAGCGGTGGTGGAAACGGGGGAGCAGGAGGGTCCGGTATGTCACTCATCGGCCAAACGCTTGTGCTGGATGGCATTATCTCTTCAAACGGTGCGATACCGGCTAACTATGGGGGTGGGTCCGGAGGCGGTATTACCATTGATGTGACCGATCTTGAAAGTGCGGGCACCGGTGTCATTCGTGCAAACGGTGCTGGTGGACCCGGTGACAACGGTGACGGATCGGGGGGACGCATCTCGCTCTATTTCTCTCAAAACGACGGCTTTGCACTCGATGCAACCCATCTGCAGG
>JAQVGB010000029.1 GCA_028696915.1 Candidatus Dojkabacteria bacterium
GTCAAAGAAACTTTTACTTTTTTGTTGTCGGGGATCTCAACCCCTACGTATCGTGCCACGTATTCGAAATCGCATTAATTAACATTGACGCTGTTTATGTTTCGGGTTGCGTTTGCAGTAGACGTATACACGACCCTTCCGCCTGACGACGTAGCAGTATTCACATCTTTTTTTAACAGAAGCCTGTACTTTCATTGTCTCTGCGGATTATACCGATAAATAATCCTTCCTTTTTGAAGGTCGTATGGACTTATTTCAACTTTCACCCGATCGCCCTTCAGGATGCGGATGTAGTGGAGACGCATTTTTCCCGACAAATGTGCATCAATCATGTGATCTTTGCCATTCAAATCGAGCCGTACACGAAAAACCGTGTTCGGAAGGCATTCTTCAACAACACCCTCTACTTCAAATTTCTTTCTTTTTGGGTCGTCAGTGCCGGTCTGCATTGGTCTGCGCAGGTCTTAAAGTCTAAAAAAACCTTTGGAACAAACTCAATCGGAGTTTTCTTGTCCCGCAGAATTATACCAGAGCACCGGTACTCTTGCAATTATAACGGCGTCAGTATCTGACATCTCTTTGATACGAGCACCGTATTCTCAAAAAGTGCGGAGAGCTTACCATCTTTTGTCCAAGAAGTCCAACCATCCTCTTTGGAAATGATTATTTCTGGCCGACCTTGATTGATAATCGCCTCTATTGCAATAGTTTGGCCTTCGTACAGCACGTCACCCTCACCCCGCCTTCCGTACCCCGGGATCATAGGATCTTCATGCAATTTCAGCCCCACCCCGTGCCCCACCATTTCCCTGACGACCGAATATCCCTCCGACTCGGCGGTCGAACTGATCGCATGCCCGATATCTCCAACCGTATTTCCCGTCCGGGCAAAAGAGCAGGCCTTGCTGAGCGCTGATTCCACCGTGTGAAGGAATTTCTTTGTTTCATCCGGAACGTCCCCCACAGGAACCGTACGCGCCATATCCAGATATACACCTTCGTAGATTATCCCGGCATCGACACTGACAATATCTCCTTCATTCAGAACGGTTTCGTCAGGAATTCCGTGCACAACGATCTCGTTTGGACCAACACACAATACCGCCGGATATCCTTCATACCCTTGAAACGCCGGTTTGACAATGTTCTCTGTGATCAATTCACGGGCGCGCTCCTCAAGCGTCCAAGTTGTGATACCGGGCTTCACAATCGAGAGAACTTCACGCAAAATATCAGCAAGGATCCTGCCGCCATGGCGCATGCGCTCGATCCGCTCGCTGTCTGAAAGTGGTGTTGCTGACTGTACCATATGCGGCTCCTTTCCTACGAGTGTTCTTCTCTCCAAGTATCCAATGCTTTCCTCGTCCCCTGCCACACCATTTCGATCGGAGGGGACGCGTCGACCTCCACAAGAAGGCCCCGTGCTGTATACGCATCAATGACCGGGCGTGTCTTACCATTAAATTCGCGCAGACGCTGACGGATGGAGTCGGGGGTATCATCGTCCCGCGAAACAAGATCTTCTCCATCATCGTCACACACCTCGCCCTTTTTGGGCGGAACGTACTTTAAATGATACTCGCGGCCACACTTCGGACAGTGGCGCCGCAGTGACATCCGCTCGATTGCGGCTTCCTCAGAGAGAGCGAACAAAACGACAGCATCCAGGGAACGCCCGTAGGTTTTAAGCAAATCATCGAACAGCCCGACCTGTCCCGGTGCACGGACAACTTGTGAAAAAATCCAGGGCTTTTCGGGATCATACTGTTTCATCCATATGCTGAAGATCGAATATACGAGCTCATCAGGAACCCACACCCCTTTGCTCCAATAGCTGTAGGCTTCGATACCCTCGGGGGTCTTTTTCTCGTATTCACGCCGGAACATATCACCGGTGCCGATCTTCTCATAGCCGCACAGCGCGGCAAGCTTGTCGATCTGGGTGTCCTTTCCCGACCCCGACGGGCCAAGCACAAGCACGGTCCGTGGATAGCCGCTACAGGTAGCTTTCATAGCTCTGAGTAACGATCATTGACTCAATTTGTCTACGCACGTCGAGTATAACACCGACCATGATCAGCAGTCCCGTCCCGCTCACAAGCGAGCGAGACAAAATGCCAAGCTCAGCCTCGAGCGTCGGCATGACGGCAATCACCGCCAAAAAGAGCGAACCTACAACCGCAAGCCTCATCGCCGAAGCCGCCAGATACCGCTCCGTCTGTTTACCCGGCCTGATACCAGGAATAAACGCCGCTTGTTTCTGAAGGTTTTCTGCAACCCGGCTCGGGCTGAACACGACAAACGTATAGAAGAACGAGAATATAATGATCATTGCAAAAAGCAGGAGATTGTACACCGTCGTGTTCTGAAGCTGTGCAACCACCCACTCGGAGGCTGTCCTGATCGTTTCTGGGATCGTTTCTCCGGTCAAAAACTGCGCAATGAGAAGTGGAAACGACAGGAGTGACATTGCAAAAATGACCGGCATCACGCCTGCCTGATTAAGTTTTAAGGGAATGTGACTGCCAACCGTCGGTCCCGCCGCTCGAACCCGGCGAGCATATTGGATCGGAACTAGTCGCTCCGCCTGTGTCACAAAAACAACGGCCGCCACTAATACAGCCGACACAACCGCCAGGCCAATGATATTCGTATCGGACAACGTCTGCAGGTTCTGCTGGACACTGCCGGGAATGCCGGCAATAATACCCGCGGCGATCAGCAGGGAGCTTCCTCCGCCGAACCCATTTTCTGAAATAAGTTCCCCCATCCACATCATGATAACGGCTCCGGCGGTGAGTGTCGTTACCATATTGATAAGATCAACTGTCTCCATCCCAGTGATAATTCCATATTGCTTCAACACCGAATAAATGACGAGCGACTGAAGAATCGCAAGCGGGACTGTCAACAGACGGGTGTACATGTTCAGCACTTTTCGACCCTGCATTCCCTCTTTCTGAAGCTCCTCAATTTTTGGAACGACAGAGCCCAAAAGCTGAATGATGATTGACGCGTTGATATACGGCGCGAGACCGATTGCAACCATCGTCGCGTTTTCAAGTACACCACCGGAAACAAGGGATAACACCTCCCCGAAATTGCTGTCACCGAAAAATCGCTTCAGAGAATCGAGCGGGACGCCGGGAACCGGGACGGCCGCCATGACGCGAAACACCAGAATAATGACCAGGGTAAACCAGATCTTGTCTCTGATCTCTTTGTTCCTCCAGATCTGTGTCAGTTTTGACCGCAGACCGCTTACGACAGACATTGGGTACCGTTACTAGTTTACCGTTCCCCCCGCCTTCTCGATCAGTGAGCGAGCCTTCTCCGACAGCGGAAGACGCTCGAAGGACAGCTTTTTGGAAAGAGAACCTTTTGCGAGGATCTTCACATTGGAGACACCTTTGCGGACCATCCGTTTTTCCCTCAATGTCTCGAGAGATACGACGTCACCCTCAGAAAACCGTTTCTCGACATCCGATAGGTTCACCGGCTGGTACTCTTTGCGTGTCGGGTTCCTGAATCCTCGGAATTTCGGAAGTCTTCGGTACAACGGCACGTTTCCTCCTTCAAACCCGATCTTTTTCCCTTCTCCCGTTCTAGACCGCTGGCCCTTCTGTCCGCGTCCGACGGTATGTCCACCGACACCGCTTCCGTACCCACGACCTCGCCGTTTCGCCTTGAATATTCTATTTTTCCTTCTTTGAATCTGGTGCAGTTCCACCTTTTTCTTCACTTTTCTTTGAATTAATACGCCGCGATCGTGCCATCTCAAGTCTTCTGTCTTTGATCCTTCTGGAATCAAGCATTTTGAGCGCTTCCACCGTGCAGTACGCGTTCGATATGGCATTACTGCTTCCCAACTGTTTCGTAAGGACGTTCCGTATACCGGCAACTTCCATGACAGACCGGACGGGACCACTTGCGGTCACTCCGGTACCCGGACCTGCTGGCTTGATCAAAAGCTTCGCCGCACTGTATTTCGCGGTGACTTCATGCGGAATGGTATCTCCGATAAGCGCAATATTCACAAGTCGGTCGGCCGCATACTTAACCGCCTTATTGATAGCACTCTTCGTATCTCCGCCACGTCCAAGCCCTACGTTCACCCGGCCTTTCCGATCACCGACAGCAACCACTGCGCTGAAGCGGAGGCGTTTCGCACCCGCCCGCACCTTGGCGACCCTGCGGATATCGATCACTTTCCGCTCGAGACCTTCCGGAAGCCCATCTTCTCGAGGACCTCGTCTTCCACCAAACCGACGATCTCCACCTCTGCGGTCGTTATTACTTCTACTGTTCCTGCGCTCTTCAGCCACAAGTGCCGTGCTTAAAACTTAATACCTGCCCCGCGCATGCCTTCCGCAAGCCGAGCAATCCTGCCGTGGTAGGGATACCCGCCACGGTCGAAGAGAATAGCCTCAACCTTCGCTTTTTTCAATAGTCCTGCGAATTCAGCGCCCATCCGCTCAGCCCTGTCTACTGGTTTTTCATCTTTTTTTGCGTCAACTTTCTTCTCGTTCAACGCCGTGATCACTTTGTTCGTACTGTCATCGACGGCCTGCACAAACAGATACTGATTGCTTTTGTAGACGCAGACCCTCGGACGGTCACTCTGTCCGTAGAGTTTTTTGCGGATATGCATTCTACGTTTATTTCTTTGTTCTTTTCTTGAACGTACCATCTCTACTACTCCTTGACTGATTTACTCGTTTTTCTTCGGACAACTTCGTCCTTGTACCGGATTCCTTTTCCTTTGTACGGTTCAGGTTTCCTGGTCTCACGGATCTTTGCCGCCCATAAGCCAACCAACTGGCGGTCGATGCCTGAAACCGTGATCAATTCGCTATCCTGAACAGAAAAGCTTATTCCCTCCGGCGCATTGATCTTGACCGGATGGTTCCAGCCGACATGAAGGACCAGCGTTTCTCCCTGCATTTCCGCACGATATCCCATTCCGACAACCTCCAGCTCTTTCGTAAATCCTTCCTTTACTCCCAGTACCATATTCGAGATCAGAGACCGCACCGTGCCGTGGTCCGATCGGGCTTGCTTGCTGTCGCCAGTCCGTTCGACCACAACTTCTTTCGATCCTTCTTTTGTGTTGACCGCAACCGAAACCGTTTCTGGAATTTCCAGTGAAAGCGCTCCTTTGGGACCTTTGACTTGAAGTGTCCGGCCATTAAGGGATACTTCCACGACATCTTCCACGGCTACTGGTTGTGCTCCGATCCTCGACATTGTTACCAGATCTTACAAATATATTCTCCTCCGATTTTCTTCTTTTTCGCTTCGTCAAACGTCATGACTCCCTGCGATGTGCTCACGATCCCAATCCCTCTTCCACGAAGAACTGGCTTCATCTCCCCACTGTTTACATACATTCGCTGTCCGGGCTTCGATACTCGTATGAGCTCGCTTAAAACCGGGCCGCTTCTATCATAGGTAAGCGTGATTTCGACATCACGATCCCCCACTGCATAGTCAGCGACAAATCCTTCCCGTTTCATCGCGTCCACAATCGCAACGACCATCTTATTCTTTTTGACATCCACTGTCTTTTTTTGAACCTTCACCGCATTTCGAATACGGGTGAGAGCGTCCGATACAAGATCCATTCAATTATGAGTTCAAAATTACCAACTTGATTTCACTACACCGGGGATCTCTCCTCGCTGTGAAAGCAGACGGAAACAAATTCTGCACAGGCCGAATTTTCGCATATATCCGCGCGGTCTGCCACATCGCTGACACCGCGAATACTTGCGGGTTTCGAACTTCGACTTCTTCTCGAGCCGTTTTTGCTGTGCGATCTTAGACTTTTTTGCCATCCTTTGCAAAAGGGAACCCAAACTTAGACAAAAGCGCACGCGCTCGTTCATCATCCTTGGTGGATGTTACAATCGTTATTTCCATTCCCCTGAGCTTTTTGATCTCGTTGGGATCAATCTCGGGAAAGACCGTCTGCTCTTCAATGCCGACCGTGTAGTTTCCCTGTCCATCAAACGCATCGATCGGCAGTCCCCGGAAGTCTTTTGTTCTCGGGAACGTGACATTGATAAGCTTATCCAAGAATTCCCACATCCGGTTGCCGCGCAAGGTTACTTTCATGCCTATCACATCGCCTTTTCGTATCTTGAACGTCGAGATTGCTCCTTTCGACATAGTCCTGATTGGCTTCTGGCCCGAAATTGCCGTCATTTCCTGTTCAACCACATCGAGCACGGATGGATCGGAGATTGCTTCACCCAGACCTGCATTGATGACAATTTTTTCGAATGTCGGAACTTCCATGACATTCCCGAGTTTCAACTCATCCATGAGCTGTTTTCTCACCTCGGTATTGAATTGTGTTTTTAGTCGTGACTCTTCTCTCATTTCGTCGTTTTTTTAGATTTTGCCTTGCCGGCAGAAGGCTTCACTTTTGATGGTGTCTTTGCCGTTTGTTCCTCTACTGATCCGGATGCTTTCCCAGTCTTTGTTTCTGACTTCTTCTTTTTAGCGGATGCCGGTTTGGCCGCTCCTTTCGTTGCGGATGCTTCTTTTGCCACAGATACACGGTCAAGGCGCCCCCCGCACTTCACGCACATCCGTGTTTTCCGGCCGCCATCCACAGAAAAACGAATTCTCGATGCTTTGCCACATGAACCACAGATAACCATCACGTTCGACACATGCACCGGCTTTGATATTTCAATGATCGCCGATTGCCTGTTCCTACCGTCACCACGAACATGTTTTTTATACACGTTCATACCCTCGATCACGACACGATCTTCCTCTGGCAGGACCTTGACAACACGGCCTTGTCTGCCCGCGTCTTTGCCGATCATCACCTTGACTGTATCGCCTTTTCTGACTTTCATACTACTTCCGGGGCAAGCGAAATTATCTTGTCATATCGCCTTTCTTTCAGTTCGCGGGACACCGGCCCGAACACACGTGTTCCTTTGGGCTGGCGGCTCTTGGATCCTTCAAGTATAACAACTGCGTTGTCATCATACCGGATATACGATCCATCCTTCCGTCTGAACTCTTTTTTCAACCGGACTATCACCGCGCACTGTTTCGAGTGCTCGGAGATGAGACCGTGGGGCAGGGCTTTTTTGATTGTCACCGTCACTTTCTCCCCAAGTCCTGCCTTGCGCTTGCGGGTGCCTCCCGGGATACCGATCACCATTGCGATCCGTCCTCCGGTATTGTCTGTTACTTTTAGTCTGCTTCCTACTTGGACCATCGTTATTTTTTGTCTGATTTACCTGATTTTTTCTCACTGACAACAACCCACCGCTTCAGCCGTGAGATTGGCTTCGATTCTTCGACCGTCACCACCGCGCCTTCTTCAACCGGCTCATCGGTATGCGCATAAACCTTTGTTTTTCTAGTGATCTCCTTGTGGTAACGTGAATGTCGCACTTTTCGCTGGATTTCCACAATGACCGTTTTGTTCATTTTGTTCGACAAAACCGTGCCGCTCATCCGTGCGCGCTTGTTCATTCCGCTTTTGTGCTCAACTTAGTCTTTTTCTCGTTAAGAACGGTTTTCATAATCGCCAGTTTCTTCCTCAGCCGACGCGGCTCCCTGACATCCTTCTGTTTTCCCAGCCTGACGGAGAAGTACAGATCAGTTATTTTCTTCTCCAGCATCGTAATCTGCTCATCTAACTCTTTTTCTGATTTTTCCCTTAACTCCTTGGTTGTTTCCATTCCTACATGTCCCGTTTCACAAATCTTACCTTCACGGACAACTTGTGGCCCGCAATCCTGAATGCCTCACGTGCAACATCCTCCGGCAAGCCGCCGACCTCAAAAAGGATCCTTCCCGGCTTCACGACAGCGACATACCCTTCAACATCACCTTTGCCGCTTCCCATCTTCACTTCTGCCGGTTTCTTGGTGTAGGGTTTATCAGGGAAAATCCTGATCCACACCTTTCCGCGCCGTTTCGCGTGCCCGACAATTGCACGCCGTGCAGACTCGATCTGACGTGCGGACACGTTTGCACATTCCTTAGCTTGAAGCGCATACTCGCCAAAGCTGATCTCGCTTCCGGCTGACGCGATTCCCTTCATCTTGCCTCTAAAACGTTTTCTAAATTTTGGGTTTTTTGGTTCAAGCATGTCTAATGGTTATTTGTCTTTCTTAGGTTCCTCGCTCGGGCGGTACACCCATACTTTCACGCCATGAAGTCCGGCGTTTCGTACCTGGGCGGCGTCCGACGCATAATCGATATCCGCACGAATTGTCTGCAAGGGAATAACACCTTCCTCCAGCTTGACCGTGCGTCCTTGTTTGGGGACACCAAAAGTGCCCGATATCCAGATCTTGATCCCACGCGCTCCTGCGGCCATTGCCTTGTCACGCTCCGCTGCCATCAATTGTTTCGGAGAACGTCTGCGCTCCATGCCTTCCACAATATTGCGGGCGATGACTCTGGCACTCAAATCGGCTTTCTTTATTTCATTAATTTTTAAATCGATCGGTGTGCGGTACTTCTGGTGTAATGTTTTCTTAATCCTGTCGATCCCCTCGCCGCCGCGTCCGATGGCGACACCCGGACGTGCGACATACACCATAACGCTCACCATATTTGACGATCGGGCAATATCGATCCGTTCAAGTCCGGCGGACGCAAGCCGTTCTCTCAAAAAATCCCGGATCTGTGCATCCTGCAGGAGCTGTTGACGATACAATTTCTTATCGTCCGTATACCACCCCGACTTCCATGTTTTGTTTGTACCCAGACGCATAGAATCCGGATTTATCTTCTGCCCCATGCTACTTGTCGGATGACACTTCAACTAATATATGTGATCTCCGCTTCAACCTGCCGTAGATCCGTCCGCGGGAAACCGAGCGGTACCGGCGGTATTTTATACCTTCGTCAACAAGAATCCTAGATACTTTTAACGATTCTTTCGGTGTCAGACCTTTATTTTCCGCATTCGCCGCGGCTGACGTGATAACTTTCGCGATAAGTGGCGCCGATTTTTTGGTTGTAAATGTCAGAACAGAAAGAGCTTCTGCGACCCGTTTTCCACGCACCAGATTAGCGACGAGGCGGGCCTTTTGCGGAGAAACCGGTGCGTCTTTTAGAAACGCACGTGCCGATCCGGTCTTTGCAACAACAGCCTTTTTGGACCCAGACGTTGTGGCCTTTTTTGACCGGACAGCCGACTTCTTCGCCGTTTCCAGCTTACCTTTTTTCTCTTCGGCTTTCGCTGTTTTCTTTTCCGGCATCGCTACAAAAATTCAGTTAATACTTAATTGCCTGATTCAAATCTTCCCGAACCACCATATACTCTCGAGATCTTACCCTTCTTCGCATGCCCTCTATACGTGCGGGTCGGTGCAAATTCACCAAGTCTGTGCCCGACCATCGCCTCGGTAATAAAAACCGGAACGTGCTTCCTTCCGTCATGGACCCCGATCGTGAGTCCCACCATTTCGGGTGAGATCATTGACACTCTCGCCCATGTTTTAATGGGCTTCGAGTCTCCGGTCTGACGGACCTTCTCGATCTTTTTTTGTAACTTTTCGTCCACGTACGGACCTTTTTTCAGTGACCTGGCCATTACAATACGAGCCTGTCTTACACTTTAGCAAACCGCCGTCGTTTCGTTGTACGGCGTTTGATTATAAATTTCCTGGTACGCTTATTCCTGCGTGTTTTAGTTCCGATCCGTGTTCCCCAGATGTCCTTCGCCCTTCCGATAACACCGCGGCCCTCACCACCACCGTGCGGATGTTGCTCGGCATGCATTGCCATACCACGAACAGTAGGACGGATCCCCAGACGACGTTTCCTTCCGGCCTTACCAAGTTTGACATTCATGTGCTCCTCATTGCCGACCTGACCAATTGTTGCATAACACTGAGCATGTACCAATCGGATCTCACCTGAGGGCATTTTCAGTTGAACATACCTGCCGGTCGGATCAACACCCTGGACCTGGATCGCGGTACCCGCCGATCTTCCAAGTTGGCCACCCTTACCCTTCGTGAGCTCAACATCAAAAACCGCTGTTCCCGATGCGATATTCTTTAGCTGGGTGGTGTTCCCGGTGACCGGCAACACATTCTCGCCCGAAATGACTTTGGAACCGACTGTCATTCCGCGTGCGGCAAGAACATATCTCCGCTCACCATCTGCATAGCGCACCAACGCAAGATGCGCGGAGCGGTTGGGGTCGTACTCCAATACCTCAACGACACCCTGGATATCGAACTTATCCTTCCGGTGATCAATTTTTCGCAGAAGTCGTTTCACTCCACCGCCGCGATGTCGCACCGTGATTCGTCCCGCGGTGTTGCGTCCACCACGAGCACGTTTGCCCACGGTGAATCGCTTGAGCGGCCGTTGTTTCGAAAGATGGCTCCGGTCCTCAAGCTGGGTATGCCGTGTCGTTTGGGTTCTAGGTTTAAATTTCTTAATTGCCATGGTTTATTTGAATACTTCAATTGTCTGTCCTGATTTCAACGTCACAATAGTTTTTTTGCTTCGTCTCAGCTTCCCTGCGGTCCTTCTGCGGTAGTCGAACGTCCGCTTTCCCGGAAGTTGAAGCATATTGACCTTCACAACGTTCACCTTGAAGCGTTGCTCGATCTCCTGCGCTACCTGTTTTTTATTGGCGCTCATTTTGACACGAAACGTGTATACCGCGTTTTCGCTTTGCTCAAAGCTTTTTTCTGACACAACTGGCTGTAGCAGGACCGAAGTCGTTTTCATGTCTGCGTACTAACTAATCCTTTTTTCAAGCTCCGCAATCGAATCCTGTCCAATAATCAGACGGGATGCGCGGGAAACATCATACGGATTCACGTCAAGAGAACTCTTGACCTGCACCCGTCCAATATTTCTCACACTCTTTTTTATGGCGGCCGATTTTTCTTCGCCACTCGCCAACACAACAAGCACTGATTTCCCAACAGAATCTAATTCTCCAAAGAACTTGACCGCTGACTTGGTTTTCGAATCGCCAAGCGCTCCGAACCCTTCCATAACCTTCACCTGGTCACCACGGGCACGCTCGGAAAGAAGGCTCCGAAGCGCCGCATGTGCCATTTTTTGCGGGAACTTCTTGACCGTCTTGTGCGTTCTCGGACCGAACGCAACACCACCCTTAGTCCACAGTGGAGACCGAATAGAGCCATGCCGGGCACGACCGGTACCTTTCTGCCGCCAGGGCTTCCGTCCGCCTCCTCTAACCTCGGCACGGGTCTTGCTGTGCGCGGTACCACGCCTGCGGTTATGCAGGTAAATAGTCACCGCCTGCGCAATCACATCGGCGTTCAGTGGCACATTCCATACCGTCTCTGACAGCTCGACTGTCTTCTGTGTCTTTTTTCCGTTTTCGTCGTAAATGTTAAGCTTCATTTCTCG
>JAQVGB010000030.1 GCA_028696915.1 Candidatus Dojkabacteria bacterium
AGCTCGTGTTTTGGCCGCCCTTGAGAAGGCAGGAGTGTCGGTTCAGGAGCTTACGTCGATGAAAGAAGAAGATATCAAGCAGATCAAGGGTATTGGGAAAGTCGCGCTTGAAGAGATCATGACGTTCATTGCGGCACAGTCTGCTGTACCGTCAGTTGGACAGGACAAGAGCGAAGAAACTACTGAAGAAAAAGCGTCCGAAGACAAAGGTGGTGCAAAAGAGACTTCAGAAAGCGCATCGGTGGAAAAACCTGCGAAAAAAACAGAAGCAGGCGCGCCGGCGGAACCCGAAGTTAAAGAATCGGCGGAAGAACCGACAGAGGAAGTAGCAGAAGGAAGTTCAACTGAGCCGGAGAACCCTGATGGACCAGTCGATGAAGAAGACCGCACGGGCGGGAAAAACAGCCCGGAAAACCCGGATACAGCAGAAACCAAATAAGACAGCCGCAGAGCGTAGCTGTGTCGCGTGCCGGAAGAAATTCCCGAAGCACGAAATGATACGGCTTGTACTGAAAGATGGCCGTCCGTTCATCGATAGCGATGGAAGAAGGGGTGGACGCGGAGTCAATATCTGTCCGCAGGAGCAGTGCTTTGAGCAGGCTGTCAAAAAGAACCTTTTTTCACGGGCGTGGAAGAAGCCGGTATCCGCATCTCTCTGGGACCGGGTACGTGAGGAATTCCGGAAGGAAGCGGCGCAAAAGGTGTTTCGGAAAGGGAGCCAAACCGTTATCTTGCGGGTAAGGGATACAAGGACAAAGGATACTAATAGGGAACAAAATTCACAAAAATAACGAGTGCATATGGCAAAAACGACTAAAACAACTAAAACAACAAAGCAATACAGACCTCCAATTGTTGCTCTACTGGGACATGTCGATCATGGGAAAACGACGATCCTCGACAGCATCAAGAAGTCGGCGATCGCGGAAGGAGAGGAAGGCGGTATCACCCAGGGAATTGCGGCATATACCGTGACGCACGATGGGAAAGATATTACCTTCGTCGATACACCGGGGCATGAGGCCTTCGACCTGATGCGCTCCCGCGGTGGCATGGTCGCAGATGTGGTCCTTTTGATTGTGGCCGCTGACGATAGTGTGAAGCCGCAGACGAAGGAGTCGATCGGGATTATTAAAAATCTTGGCAGACCGTGCATCATAGTGATCAACAAAGTGGATATCTCTGGCGTCAATGTGGAAAAGGTCAAGCGTGATCTCGTCGCGGAAGAGCTTGTTCCTGAGTCGATGGGCGGTCAGGTGCCGGTCGTGGAAGTTTCTGGCAAGACCGGGAAAGGGATCCCTGATCTTTTGGAAATGATCCAGCTGGTCAGTGAGATGTCGAAAGTCGGCCATAGAGCTCCGGCGAAGGGATCGGGGGGTGAGGCGGTTGTGCTTGAATCATACAAGGATACGCGTCTTGGGTATGTCGCCAGTGTAGTCGTGACGGCGGGCGAGTTCAGGAAGGGCTCGTATATGAAATACCGTGATGAATCTGGGGAGAATTGGATTTCTGAAAAAATTCGTGGGTTTATCAGTGATACCGGCGAACAGCGTGATGTTGTGATGGAAGGATATGGGGCGCGGGTGCTTGGCCTAAAAAACGTCGTCCCACTGGGAAAGCAAATGTATTGTGTCGAAGAACCGAAGGTGGATATCGAGACTGCTCCTGTGCCTCAAAAACAGACGGAACCGGTGAGTGATGATCAGACTGATACCCCAGTAGAAGACTCGACCGAAACAGCCGATAGCGATTTGCTCTCCATGCTGATAGCGACCCAGGAAGCCGAGGGAGAAAGCGAGAAAAATGAACTGAACGTTATCGTGAAAGCAAACGCCCGTGGAACACTTGATGCGATCAGAAAGTCGCTTGAACCATCGATCAAAGAACGACTGATCTCGATCATTCATGCCGATGTCGGGGATATCACCGTCAGCGATATCGAACGCGCGGAGAGCGTCAAGGCAATTGTCATTGGATTCCGTGTCGGCATCGATCCGGTTGCCGATACCATGGCGAAGAAGAGCCGCATTCTTGCGAAGGTCTATCAAATTATCTATGAGCTGGTCGACGAAATTGAGGAGGCGGCGGCCGCGCTTCAACTTCCCGATGAATCTGAGGTGCAGATGGGATCGGCGGAGGTCCGCAAGCTATTTGTATTGTCGAACGGATCAAAAGTGCTTGGACTTCGAGTGCAGAGCGGTGAGCTTAAGCATGGCGGCAAGTGCAGGATTGTTCGTAACGGGGAAGCGGTCGCTGAAGGGAAAATCCTTTCGATGAAGTGCGAAAAGGAGCAGATCCAGACGGCGGGCAAGGGCACGGACTGCGGGGTGGTGATGGATGCCAGTTCGGACGTAGAGGAAGGGGACGTTCTCGAGTGCTACCGGATTGTCAAACGGTAATTTTCAAGCTATAATAACCCATTATAGGTTTTCCACGATGACGCTATTGCAGGATGCATATGCACAAGCAAAGGATATACTGAACCGTTCTGAGAAGCTCTTGATTTGTGTGAACAACAGGGCTTCGTTTGATACGCATCTTGCCGCGGCGGCTCTTTTAAAAGCAATGCAGGGGAAAGGAAAAAGCGCCTCTATTTGTATGAACGGCGACCTGATCCTTAAGCACAAACAGGCCTTCGACGATCTCGGTGTTGATTACGAGGCAGAACCCCAGCCGCTCAATTATGTGATCGCGATTGATCACGCCGGTGGCGATATCGAGAAAGTCAGCTATGACGACAAGGATGGAAAGTTCTACCTCTACATCACTCCGGTGAAAGGAACAAGCACGTTTGATTTCAAACGGGTTTCGTTCAAGGAGGGAGGTGGACAGGCAGATGCGCTTGTGGTGTTTGGGATGCGCTCATTGCAATGGATGGAGAGCGTGTACGAACAGAACAAAGAGCTGTTCGATACGATTCCGGTCATCAATATCAATAACCTGACCGGAACACAGGAGTTCGGTACGGTCAAGCTGGTCGATACGCAGTCTTCTATTGCTGAGATGGTGTACGAGCTTATCCGGAACGATTCCTTCCCATCTGCGGACGAAACGGCGGGGATTTTGCTTCTGGGCTTGCTTGATCATCTTCAGCCGCTCCAGCGCGGCGATTACAAGATTGCGAGTGTCGACACACTGACATCCCTTGTGCACACCGGTGCGGATTTGAAAAAAGCATTCGCTTTGCTGTATCATAGCAGGTCTTTTGAGAACTTCACGGTGGTCCAGCGGATTATGAGCAATGTGAAGATGGACCAGGACCGCGAACTGGCATGGGCGACCGTTTCGGCGTTCGACCTGTCACAATGCGGGGTGAACCGTGAGAATTTCGTTTTGGATGGACGCATAGTCTTCAATATATGCAGAGACTTTAAGGCGGCTTTCGTCCTGTACGAAATTCAGGAGGGAGAAATTGTGGTTGAGTTCGAATCGAACGATCCTGAACGGCTGAATGCGAAGGACGTGCTTTCGCCGTACAAGGTATCGGGAAACGGTGCGAGAGTGTTCTTTACGATCCGGGATAAAACCCTTGCGGAGCTTGAACAGGACCTGCTGACGCTGATATCGCCGAAAGTAGGTGGAGAAGCAGGCAGATCCGAGCGACCCACGCCAAGAAGAGACAAAGGAGAAAACCAGGAAAAAGGCGGTAATAAAAAGGAATCAGCGATTGTTCTCGGGAACGAAGAGGATTCGTCCGACGCAAATGTCGGACCACAAGAACCTTCGGAAACGGGGAGAAGCGGACTGGTGACCCCTCCGCCCGTCAACCCTCGCGAGTAAGCAAGGTGTTGCGCGCTTAATTCATGTGTGTTAGAGTGGTTCATATGGCAATAAGTACAGAAGAAAAAAGGAAAATAATTGAGAAGTACGCCGATCACGAACGGGACACCGGTTCACCTGAGGTCCAAATTGCGATCTTGACGGAACTGATCACACGGCTCACGGAGCATCTAAAGAAGCATAAGAAGGACAATCACTCCCGCCGCGGGCTTCTTCGCATGGTCGGAAAGCGAAGGAGACTTCTCGAGTACCTGAAGAAAAAAGAACCGAAACGCTATGCGGAAGTTGCGAAATCGCTCAAACTGAGCAAGTAGTTTGGAGCAGGTAGTCAAATTTCCACAAACATCGTATAATCGGTTTCAGGCGGATGCTACATTCCGCGTTCAGCCTCACGTACCACTAGTTAAATATTTACTATCTCTATCATGGCATCTGTTGCCTCTGAGGTTTTGCATGAGTTTACGTTTAATGGCATTAATTGTTCGTTGAGCACCGGAAAAGTTGCCCGCCGCTCGAATTCGGCCGTTGTCGGCAGGATGGGGGACACGGTGGTACTGGTTACCGTTGATGTCGGCCAGCCGATCGAAGGGACGGACTTTTTCCCGCTCCAGGTCGAGTACATAGAGCGTATGTACGCCGGCGGTATCATTTCCTCGTCACGGTTTATTAAACGTGAGGGATTTCCCTCGCAGGGTGCGACTTTGGCCGCCCGCATGCTTGACCGTTCGATCCGAAGCAGGTTTCCCAGCGATTACCGCAACGAAGTGATGATCGTGTTGACGGTCCTCAGCTACGACGCGAAAAACGATCCTGTCATTATTGGGTTTAGCGCGATTTCGGCGGCACTCATGGCATCGTCCGTTCCGTTCAAGGGCCCGATCGCCGGTGTCCGGGTCGGATATGACGGGGAGAACGTGTACAACGCACCTGAGGATGTAGAAGTGAAGGGATATGAAAACGGCACGAAAATGAATTTTGTGTTGGGAACCGACGGTGAAGTGGTCACGATGATCGATGCCGACGGGCAGGAAGTTCCCGAAGATATCATTGTCGAGGGAATGAAGTTTGGCGTGGAAGCATCGAAGGAATTTGTGGATGCACAGACCGAATTTCTCAAAAAGATCGAAGAGGCCGGTGGTCATCTGGTGAAAGGTGAGTACAAGTCGTTTGCCGTTCCCCAGGATCTTCTGGGCGAGGTCAGGAAACTGAAGCCAGAGGTCGAAAAAGCGCTTGGTCACGACTCGCTTTCAGAAAAGCACGCAGAGCTTTCGCTTCTTGAAGAGCGGCTCTATGCTGACTACGAGGGCAAATATTCGAAGGCAGACCTGAAGGCGGGACTGGATTATGTCGTCAAAGAGCTTGTCCGTGAGTGGGTGCTCAAAGAGAAGAAACGTACGGACGACCGCGCGTTCGACGAGGTACGGAAGATCGAAATTGAAGTCGATGTCCTGCCCCGTGCTCACGGGTCGGCGCTGTTCACCCGGGGCGGCACGCAGGCGCTGTCCGCCGCAACTCTCGGTTCCGGTCGGCAGGAGCAATTGATCGAAGGTATGGAAGGAGAAGGGACGAGACGGTATATGCATCACTACAACGCCCCCGACTTTTCGGTTGGGCAGGTTGGAAGATACCGGTATATGCCGAAACGACGTGAAATAGGGCACGGTGCGCTTGCGGAAAAGGCGCTTGCGGTGGTTATGCCGTCGCAGGACGACTTCCCATACACTGTCCGTGTCGTCAGCGACATTATGTCGATGGAAGGATCGAGCTCGATGGCTTCCGTGTGCGGCTCGACGCTCGCGCTTATGGATGCAGGTGTACCGATCACCAAGCCGGTTGCCGGTATTGCGATGGGTGTCGTCACCTCCGATGATCTCAAAGAGTACGAAGTTCTCACCGATATCTCCGAGTTCGAGGATCCCTATGGCGACATGGACTTCAAGGTTGCAGGTACAGCTGACGGGATTACGGCAATTCAGATGGATAACAAGCGCAGCGGTCTTCCCGTGGAAATTTTCGAGAAGGCACTGGAGGCGGCGAAAAAGGCGCGTCTGCATATCCTTGGCCAGATGAACGACGTGATTTCAACACCTCGTGAAGATCTTTCGGAATTTGCGCCGAAGATCGAGATCGTGCGTATTCCGCCCGAGAGGATTGGTGAGCTGATCGGTCCGGGAGGTAAGATCATTAAAGGAATTATCGAAAAGACCGGTGCGGACATCGATGTGACCGACGACGGCCGTGTGTCGATTTCTTCGGTGGATGCTGAGAGTCGCAACACTGCGAAGGAAATAGTTGAAGGCATGTTCGTCCTGCCGGAGGTCGGTAAAGTCTACCGTGGAAAAGTCGGCAAAGTGGCTGAGTACGGCGCATTCGTCGATGTGAGCCCCAGTATCTCAGGTCTGGTGCACATATCGGAAATGAGTGATTCGTTTGTGAAGGATCCCGGTACCCTTGTGAAAGAAGGACAGGAAGTCGACGTTATCTTGCTCGATATCGATGATCGCGGACGTCTCCGCTTCTCAATGAAGCGTGTGCCAAAGGAAGGACAGACTGAAGCGAAATCTGACAAAAAAGATGATGTGAAAACGGAATCAACTGACGAACCGGAAGAAGAATAAGCCTGTGAAGGGAAGAGAGAACGGTGAGGTTCCGGTGTCATCACAGAGTGCCTGTCAGGAACGAATAACGGTGACCGGTTGCGACGTTTAGACAAGAAAAGGTATAGTTATTGTATATGGATGCCCCGCTTCAAAAACAGTCGACGGTCCAGGATGTGACACAAACCACATCCGGAAACCGTCCGGCCCACCCGTCTTCCGATTCGCATGCCGAGGTTATCGAGGAGATTCTTCTTCTCGAGCAAAAGGTCACACAGGCCGGTATTCCTCCGCTTCTGGAAGAGCGTTTACTACGGATGGTAGAGCGGCTCAAGCGTATGGCGAAAATGGGCAGTTACTCCGGCGAATTTGAGCTGATTGACAAGTACGCTGATTGGATTACCCGTATCCCGTGGACCGTTCGTACTCCGGACCGCGTGGACCTTCCCTCGGCAAAGACGATCATGGAAAAAAATCATTACGGTATGAATTCCGTGAAGGAGCTGGTGCTGGATTATCTTGCGGTGATGAAACTGCACTTGGAGAAGGGACGGCCACAGGAGACTCCGGCGATTTCAGATACGGCAAGCCTTGAAGGTTCTGCATCGCATGCGCCGATCATTTGTTTCGTTGGTCTGCAGGGTGTTGGTAAAACGACGATGGCGAAGTCGATCGCGCAGACGCTTGGCAGGAAGTTCGTCAGAGTATCACTAGGGGCGCTCGGAAGTGTGACTCAGCTCCGTGGCCAGTCGCGCGCCTATCTCGATGCGGAGCCCGGGCAGATCATCAAGGCTTTGGTGCGCTCGGGGTCGATGAACCCGGTGATCCTGCTTGACGAGATCGACAAGGTCAGCGGCCAATCAGGGCTACTGAGCGATGTGATGGCGGCCCTTCTGGAAATTCTCGATCCTGAACAGAACAACGCGTTTACCGACCACTACGTGGATTTTCCGGTCGATTTATCCGACGTGATGTTCGTCGCAACCGCAAATAACTTGGGAACGCTTTCCGCGGCACTGCTCGACCGTCTGGAAATCATTCGCTTCACCAGTTACAGCGATCAGGAAAAAGTCGTGATCGCGAAAGAGTACCTGCTTCCGAGAGTCATTGAAGCAACCGCACTGAGGCCAGATCAGGTGCAGATTGAAGAAGACGTGTGGCCGTTTATCGTGCGGCCGCTCGGGTTTGATGCGGGGATCCGCCAGCTGGAACGCAACCTCACCTCGCTGTGCCGTCATATAGCAAGAGAGGTCGTTGAAAAAGGTCTTGAGCGGGTGGTGGTGTCGACGTCGAATGTAAAATCGTACATGCCGGAGGGCTTGGGGACCTTGAGCTGAAGGGTTGCCGATTTGATTGATTGTGCAATTGATTGTGCTGAGGAAATCACACGAATGACTCTTGAAGAGCTTAATGCAGAGGCAAAACTATGTGCCCGGTGCAGACTTCGTGAGGGAGCGACACAGGTAGTGCCGGGAGAGGGTTCTGCGCATGCCGAGATCATGTTCATCGGTGAGGGGCCGGGTGCGGTAGAGGATAAAACGGGCAGACCGTTTGTCGGTCCTGCGGGGAAGTTCCTCGACGAATTGCTCAAAAGCATAGGCCTTGTCCGTGGGGATATCTTTATCACGAACATGGTGAAATGTCGGCCGCCGGAAAACCGTGATCCCCGTGATGACGAGATGGAGATTTGTACGTCCTCGTGGCTCGAACCTCAGATTAAGTTGATCAACCCGAAGGTGTTTGTGCCGCTGGGGCGACATGCTCTGCATAAATTCCTGCCGGGCGCGGTGATTTCAAAAGAGCATGGCGAGCTCTATGAACGTGGTGGACTGGTGTATTTCGTCATGTACCACCCGGCGGTCGCGCTGTATAACGGGTCGTACCGGAAAGTGCTGTTGGATGACTTCAAGACACTTCGGGAATTCCTCGATGGAGCGGTTGAGCCGGAAACCCTCAACGATGCGGTCAGCGATATCATCGCTGAGAAACGTAAGCCCGGAGGAAAAGGTCCGGATGAACCAAAACGCGATGGACCGTCAGGTGGTGACAGCGGACAGGTCGGCATGAGTTTTTGAGTTTGAAATACGATTGGCGTACCGGTCCCCGACCGCGTCATTCCACCTTTCGCCGTAGATGTTATTTTTTAATGAAATTTGAACGTATGAATACGACAAAGAGGGGCAAAACACCCCGACAGCAATTGTTTTTCATGCCACTTGGTGGTGTGGAGGATATCAACCGCAACTGTTACGTTATTGAGTATGGACGGGATATCGTCGTGCTCGACATGGGGCTGAGTTTCCCTGATGATGACGAATACGGTGTGGACTATATCGTGCCGGATGTCGAGTATTTGGCACGCAGAAAAGAAAGAATTAAAGGAATTGTACTGACCCATGGTCATCTCGACCATGTCGGGGCTATTCCCTATGTAATAGAAAAGCTCGGTTTCCCGACCGTATACGGGCGGGAATTCACCATGCTGTTCCTTGAGGAGCGCCTCAAGGAGCACGGCCTTGATAAAAAAGTGAAGCGGGTGATCGTGGAGCCCAAGGAGGAAGTCCAGCTCGGGTCGCTTTCGTTCAAGCTTGTTCCGGTGACCCATGCGATCCCGCAATCGAGTTCGGTCAGGGTGAAAAGCCCGGTCGGCTCCATCGTGTACACGGGCGACTACAAGTTTGACGTCGCACCGGTCAGTGAGCCGCAGTCCGACTACGCGGAGCTCGAGCGGATCGGGGACGAAGGGGTCAGCTTGCTGTGTATGGATTCCACAAATGTGTATGAAGCGGGCAAATCGCCCTCCGAGACCGATATTGCCGGGGTGCTCGAACGCATGATCAAGAACGCCAAAGGAAGAGTGATTGCGGCGACATTCTCGTCACTTGGCGCTCGTATCTACACGCTCATTGAAATTGCCAAAAAACATGGCCGGAAGGTCGCGATCACGGGCAGAAGCATGCGTTCGATGCTCGAACTTCTTAAAAAAATTGGCTATGTGAAGGTCGATGAGACGGTTCTGGTGCCCGAGGAGGAGATAAAAAACATTTCCGATGAAAAGCTCCTGATCCTGACGACCGGATCTCAGGGTGAGGAAATGGCGGGTCTTTCGCGTATGTCGCGCGGCGAGCACCGTGGAGTCAAGATCAAGGATAGCGACACCGTAATCCTGTCATCGTCGGTCATTCCCGGTAATCAGGTGCCGGTCCAGCGGCTGATCGACGATCTGTTGAAACATGGCGCCCGGGTTATTCACCAGTCGTTCATGGATGTGCATACGAGTGGTCATGGCTACCAGGACGACATGAAGCGGATGTATGAGCTGATGCGGCCACGCTACATCATGCCGGTCCACGGGTTTCGGTCGTTTATCCATGAGGCGGCGTATTTGCTGACGCGGTGGGGAGCGAAGCGGAGTCAGATCCTCCTCCCGGAAACCGGTCAGCGCTTCAGGTTCGATCCTGCACGCGGCTGGGAAAAGGATGAAAAAATCCCTCAGCGCAATATCTTCGTCGAGGGGGTATTAGTTGGGGAAACGGACGAGCAGGTGATTACCCAGCGGGCGCAGATGTCGCATGACGGTGTTGTGTTCGTGTGGTTCGACCCTGATCCCCAGCGCACGGTCCGGCCGATTGTCAGTATGTATGGAGTGGTCGGGTCGGCTGTCCAGACGTCGCTTGTCCGTGACCTGGAAAGCGTGATCATGCGATCGATTGGGGCACACCAGGGACATTCGGTGTCAGACATCCGCGACCATATCTACAAGGCGGTGACCCATGCGGTTGAAAAGATCACCGGCAAGCGGCCGTTGGTGTCGGTTCGTGTGTCGGGTGAGGCAGAGCGGCAGCGGTCGGGTGGCAGGAAAAAAGGCGCGAGTTCTATGAAAGGAAGCATGCAGTCACGGTTGTATGGAAGGAGTACGAAAAAGCGCAGGAGGAGGTGAGGGGGTGCTCACCCCGCCTTTTCCGGTAGTCTTCCTTCGATAGATACGATGAACTTCTTACGGTTTTTGCCGAGCGTCAGCTCGTAGAGCGCCTGGATACGCGGGATAAGGTAGTAGGTCCAAATATTCACAAACATCAGAAGCGGCTCGAAGCACCACCACCAGATGCGGAAAAAGACCGAGCGCGATTTCGGGGGAGCGCCGTAGAATTTCCAGATGTAGTATTTGGTCGGAAGTTGAAAGACTAGCCCCGCCGTCAAAATAACACTGATGACACGGGGAAGATTGACGGAAATACTGGAGTACCCGATATCGTGGCTGAGCGCGGTCAGGATCGGGGCGGTGATGGTCAGAAGGATTCCTGCGGTCAGAAGAAAATTGTATACGCGGAAGAGCAGGGTGAACTTGCTGATTTTTTTCATGAAACTGATCCGCGGGTTCCAGCTCATGCCCTGCAGTGCAAGCGGCATGATAAGCGCCCCCCAGCCCCACCGCAACTGCTGTTTGTACAGGGCTTTTAACGCGCCCATGAGAGATGTTCCCTCGACGGCATCCATGGTGACCGGCAGGAAGAACGGTTCTCCACTGAAATCGCCGTCGTGGTGCAGGAACATTTTCCAGTAGTAGTAGGTGTCCTCCGCTCCGGTGCTTGGGTCCCAGAAGTCTGCTTTCTCAAATTCATGAAAACTGCCGCAGTAACAGGAGAAGGACTGCTTTTTGGTGCGTTCCGCGACCCACTCGTTTAAAACGCCGAGCGTGAGCGTTCCGAAGAACACGCGGGTGATTGCCGGGACGTTCCACTGGTTATTTGAATAGATCAAAATCGCTGGCCCGAAAAAGCGTTTCAAGCGGTTCTCGGTGGTCAGGTAGCGGTAGGTGAGCGCGGAGAAGAATTTGGGGTGGAGAAGTGTGTCGGAATCGAACTTCGTAAAAATCACGTGGCGAGAG
>JAQVGB010000031.1 GCA_028696915.1 Candidatus Dojkabacteria bacterium
AATCCCGCTAATGTATAGTGTATAAACGGCCTCCTGGTAAGCTTTCTGCGCTATGGGTTAGCGGGATTTCCGTGCGCCTTTCTCACGTTTCATATTGGATCCTGACGGTAATATAAGAATATTCTGGCATTGTGTGGGATATTGGGAATTTTCGGCTGTGACTTTTGTTACAATGCACGGTGCGAGAGCCCGAAGAGTAGAAGAATTGATAGCTCGAGCAAATGCAACCTTTCATCCCGTGGGAAATAAGTAGACGGAGATTCCTGCGTCTTGTTGGGGGTAGTATTTTTCGGAGTGCTGTGCGCGGGGTGCCAGGTGCGGAGTGGGTTCTTGATGGGGAATTGAACGACTATGACGCATTTCTCCTGCACCAGATCGTATATCCACGGGTTGTGAACCGTGGAGATCAGTATTATGTCCCTGTTGAGGTCGGGTGGGGGTATGGGACGTGGCATAATCGTACGGAGGAGACACTCCTGTATCGTGGAAACGATCTGAGGCGATTGATGGCGGAAAGAGGATTAGTTTCGTCAGAATTATCTCGAAGACATCAACGACTCTTCGAAATGACAGATGCCGGAATAGACGGAATTAAAGAGCGGATCGTCGATCAGCGGGGGTGGAGTGAAGACGACATGCTGACAAGTGATACTTTCGCTGGACTTCTTGCCTTGCGTGGTCCCAAAGACCTTTTTAGACGTTATCTTGTGTATCGGACGAGCCGTCCCGACGATGACCCGGTTGAGGTGGAATGCATGGGCTGTGCGTTTGTATGTGACTATGCTGATATCGATGACTATAACGGTCATCTTCGGCACACTCACTACAGTTATTTTCAATGGCCGCGCCTGCCGTGGGTTGCCGATTTGGGGACGTCGTTGGTTGACCTGATTCCGTCAGGAAGGCCGGATGATTACCGTCGGGATCGTGGACGCCCGGGCGTGCTATTGGTGTCCGAGGATGTGTATCGTGGTTTCAGGAGAAGGGGTGGTGCTAGAAGGCGTGTGTGAGATCAATGATCACTACAAGTTTGGTGCATGCTAGAAGGGGCCTGTGTTTTCCGTCTCTCCCGTTTTCCACCGCGAAACTGACAGATCAATTCTTCCATTCTTGAACACAACGCCTTCTTCTTTAAGAAGCTGGTGCTTGCGGGCGAGTCCGCCTTTTGCCGAGTAGCCGGTTAGTGAACCGTCAGCCGATACAACCCTGTGACAGGGGACTTCCGGTGCGAAGGGGTTCATTTTCATGAAAAAGCCAACAGCTCGGGCGGCCCGGTCATTTCCGGCTAGCCGTGCGATCTGGCCGTATGTGGTGACTGCCCCGACAGGGATCCTGCGGGTAATAGAATAGATTTTTTCTCGAAAGGATTTGTTCATATTTGAAGTATAGCATAGGGATAGAACGTGTTTGTCGTACTGCCCTTTTAAATCGCCGGGCGGCCAGAGGGTGTATACTTATAGCGGGTCGCGCATTGAAGGAAGGACGTGCGGCAGTGATAATTTTTAAACCAAAACGAAATGCATATACTTGTCGTGTACGATTCTCAATTTGGCAACACCCGCACGGTCGCGGAGGCAATGTCCAAAGCAATCGGTGGGTCCGTTGTACCGACGTCTGAGCTTACCGCCGAAAAGCTCAAGAAAGCTGATCTTGTCATTGTCGGCAGTCCGATCCAGGGATGGCGTCCGACACAGAAGACAATGGAAACGCTGTCGTCACTGCCTGAAAACGCACTGGAAGGAAAATCAGTCGCTGCGTTTGATACGCGCATCAAGATATTCTTTTCGGGAAGCGCTTCGGACAAGATAGAGAAAATGCTTATGGAACGCGGTGGCCGGTCGATTATTGCCCCCGAGAAGTTCTATGTTGTGGGGAAAGAGGGCCCGCTTGTTGCCGGGGAGCTTAATCGTGCGGTGGTGTGGGCGAAGGAGGTGAAGAAGAAAGCGGAGGACGGGCTGACTGATGAACCTGATCTGTCTGAAGAGAAAAGCCAATAATCGGATATTCCAATATGTCTACGTGATCTCTAATCGCCTACTGATTCTGGGACGCATGGGTGCAACTGGACTGCAGGTGTCGCTGTCTGGTCATTGTTGTCGCTTCGGCGATAATTTCGTCGGATGTTGTTTGTATCCATCCTTTTTGTTCAGATAGTTCCCGGAAAGACTCACGTGCATGTCCGTTTCCATTCCCATTACTGTTCCCATTACCATTTCCGTCCGTTGAGGGGCCAGTAATGAGAAGCGTGAATGTGTCGAAAAGGAACGCCCGGGCTGTCTGTTCGTCTGTGTATTGAAGGAACATATCTCTGACGGCGATTTTAAAGCCAAAGAGAAGTCGTTGAGGCTTACTGTGAATAAGTCCTTTGAAAATAGAGGATAATTGTGCAATTTTGGGGTCCTTGCGAAGTGCCCACAGGACTTGGAGATGAGGGGCGAGCATTTCGGGAATGGCGAGGAAGTACTCTGCTGAAGCTTCGGGTTCCGAGTAATGAAGATCGAAGAAACCACGGGGATCACGCCATAGTGGAACAGTCTGTCGGGGATTCTTGAGGGTTTTGTTTGGTTCTTCTATTTGTAAAGAGCAGTTTTCCACAGTCGGCGATTATCTTCAAAAATAAGCACTCATGCAAGTCCGGAGAATTTTGAAATGGTTACAATAAGCGGAGGATCATTTTTTCTTCAAGGAGAACTGGAGGGTCAAAATGCGGCCGGAGGAAAAGATCTGTGCGGCGACAACGGTTCCGATGATGACCAGTCCGGCAAGATAGATGTTGGCGAAGATCACCGGTTCGATATTTCCAAGAAGCAGGTTCGGGGTGGCAGTGAAGGTGTGAGTGAACGGAATGATGTTGATGAATGTTTGGAGGGTGGGGGAGAGGGATGAGATATCGGTGAACATTGACAGGAGATAGGGCACGATTAAAAGAAGCATCAGCGGTGCAATGACACTCTGGGCGCTTTTGGCATCCTGAGCGAACGATCCGAGAATGAATGCGATCGACAGTGCGGTCAGTATGCTCAGGAACAGTGTTATCCCAAGCAGTAGATAATCGCTTGTGGTCAAGACAAGCCCCAGTTGCCGCATCACCTCCTGCTGTCCGGTTTGCTCGACCATTTGTCCGGAAATATTGCCAAGTCCGCTCATGTAGTTCTGCATTCCCCATAGATAGGCAACGGCGAATAGGAGTGAAACGAGACCAGCACTGATAAGTTTTGCCGCAACGACCGCTTTCCTGTCCACGGGGGTAGATAGAAGTGTCTCGAGGGTCTTATTTTCTTTTTCGGTCGCGATAGAGCTGGCGATCAGCTGGGAAGCCAGCGTTATGACAAGGAACAGCACGATCGGGATGAATACAGTCTGACCACTGATGAACTGGAGGACCATCTGCGGCGAAACATTCGCTTCGTTGTTTCCAATGACGGCGACGCTATTCATGAGGACCGGATTTTTGAGAAATTGCGGGTCTTGCCCTGTGTTTTCGGCGATGAGCGCACTGCTGATCGTTTCATTAATAGTTGCAAATGCTTGTTCCGCTTGGGCGATGTTCATGTTTGCCATGAACGACAGTCCTTGTATCTCGGAATAGAGATCGACGGATTGTGCCTGACCGGTCTGGATACCAGCGTCAAATCCTGCAGGAATGACGAGCGCCAGATTATCGTCTGTATCCCTGAACGCGTTCTTGATGTCGTCAGGAGAAAGGTCCGGACGCTGTTCGACCTCAAGTGATCCCGTTTCTAATAGTGAAATAATCGACTGTGAGGTCGTTGAATTATCCTGGTCGATAACAATAATGCTCTGCTCCTCCTGCGCCTGTTCGTCGGTCTCTCTGCCGATAACGGTGCCGATGAAATTGAATGCGAGGATTACAATGACGAACGGTGCGATGACCTGGGGTGTGAGTAGCTCTCTCAGTTCTTTCTCGAGGAGAAGTAGAAATTTGTTCATGCCGTTGTTGGATGATGAGAGGTGAGTTTCGCGAACACTTCTTCAAGATTGTGTGCTCCGTATTTTTTCTTGAGCTCGTCAGGCTTACCGCTTTCGATGATTTTGCCGTGGTTCATAAGTGCGACCCGGTTTGAAAGGTATTCGATCTCAAGCATATTATGTGACGAAAGGATGACCGCCATACCTTCCTTCGAGAGGTTACGAATGGTTTCCCGTATAGAAAGGGCATTGACAACATCGAGTCCGCTGGTGGGCTCGTCGAGGATCGCGAGTTTTGGTTTTGTCATGACGGTTCGCGCAAGCAGGAGCTTGCGTACCATTCCCTTGCTATAGGTGCTGATTTTGTCCTTGAGCCGGTTCCCGAGATCAACGATCTCGCGTGCGCGGGCGATTGCTTCACGTCGGTCTGAGGCGCTATCGAGATACATACCGGCCATGAATTTCAGATACGTGATCCCCGTCATGTTTTTGTAGGTGCCTGCCTCTTCGGGGAGATACGTGATGAGTGTGCGCGCCACCTTTGGTTCCTTCACGACATCATGTCCGTAGATGGAGACTTTTCCGCCCGTCGGATTGAGGAGTGTCGCAAGGATGCGCAGGATTGTCGTTTTTCCGGCTCCGTTAGGTCCGATCAAGGCGAAAATCTCGCGCGGTTTGACTTGAAACGATACGTTTGAAACGGCGGTGATCTTTCCGTAGTCCTTTTTTAGGTTTTTCACGTCGACCGCGTGGTTGGTCATGTGATTGGCGATGTGCTCAATTGGGACTGTTCCAGTGTACCATATCTTTGATGCTAGGTGATAAGTGAGAGCTTTGTTACCTCTATCGGCAGGTTGAACATTGCCGGACACATACCCGACTGTTCAGGGATCGGTGGTCAGGGTATACTGGGCGCAGAAACAGAAGCATGAACTGTGAGGATCACGAAATGAGCAGTCTTGAATCGAACAACGTGAAGAAGGCCGATCCGACGCTGTCAATTCCTCCCCGTCAGGAAGGACCTGAAGAAAAAAAGAGTGCCGAACATGCCGGACGGACCGTTTCGTTTAAAGGCGCTCTGATGTATCTCCCCTTCGTGCTGTTTGCATGCGTGGGGATCGGACTGATGGGATATGTGCTGTTCGCATCTGTTTTTGGGAACGATGAAAAAGCGGACGGTATGCAAGGGCAGGACTCTGCTTTGACGCAGGATCAAGACCAGGACACGGACGGACAAAATGACGTCAATCATGAAACCGACGGGATTCTACCGGACGAAAGCGAGGAGGAGCAGGGTGATGTCGAAGATGGTACTGTTCATGGAGGGTGGGCTGTATACCGCAGTACAGAGCTTGGATTTTCAGTAGAGCATCCCGAGGAGTACGTTCCCGAAACTATTTTCGACGAAAGTGGGCAGAATCCCTTGTGTATCGTGTTCTGCACGGAAACAGTGTCCGGTGATCATCTTTCAGTGGGGAGGCCGTACTTTGTTCTTGGGTTTGGGCCTGACGCGGGGGCGTGTTTTCGTTCCCCGGATGAAATGACGGGTGGTGTAGAATCTTCGGATATTCGGATGACGGTAGCGGGTGAAACCGTTGAAGGAGAAGCGGTGACGTTCGATCTCGGCGGTGAAATGATGGTCAACAGCACGGTTATGCTGGAAAGACAGGATACGCCGTCGGAGTACGAGTTTTTTGCGATTTCGTGGGAGTATGCCGAGATCGACGAAGACGATGTGAAACTTGACTTACTGGGAATGGCCGAATCGATACGGTGGCTTGAGTAGGGTGATCGTCGAATCCGGCATCGTTTTCTGCAGAACTTTGGTCAGTATTCCGCGGACACTATACAGCAGTGCCGCGGCGATAGAGATGGTGATACCCATGGAATATCTGTTAAGAGATCAGTGCCGGTGTACGGTTGTCCGCATAATCAGCAATGGGGGTTGATTCTACACCTCTCGCTGGGATAGTCAATAGACAAACAAAAACCGGCGGACATGCCGCCGGTTTGTTTCCTTCAAGAAAAACAGTGACTTAGTACTGTCCCTGTGATCTGAAGTCGTTTCGCGGTCTTTCTTCTCGAGGCCGAGCGAAGTCGATCCTCAGCTCACGTCCATCGAGAGGTTGGCCGTTCTGCGCTTCCATTGCCGCTTTGGCCGCTTCCTCGGTCTTGAACGTCACGAAGGCGAAACCCTTCTGGGCTGGCTTGTAGATGTTCTCGATCTCTCCATACTGAGAGAAGAGCTCCTCCAACGCCTCCTGCGTGGTGCTATACGAGAGATTCCCCACGAACAACTTTTTGGGGTCCATAGATATATAGATATAAAAAGTAATGCAACGCAATTGGGAATACTCTATAACACACTTAGGACAGTACCTCAGAGGTTAGTAGTATCACAACCGGTCACCTAATTTTAGCAGGATGGCAGGGGTTATGCAAGGAGTCCACTGTTCCTATAGTGACAATTATTTGGTGGTGTTTAACCGGTGTCGAGGAAGTACAAATAGTGATTGACTTGTAATACATTTTGTATTACAATAAATATTGTGTATAAATTGATCAGATTTCTCATATGAAGCATCTCGTTCTTCTCGCTTCGGGCAATCCCTCCCTCGTGTCAGTTATCAAAAAACACTTGGTAGAGGATGAATATGACATCATTATTGCCCGGACATCAGCCGATGTATTTAAAATGGTAAAAGATCACAATCCGAGTGTAGTACTTCTCGATACGAACCAGAGTGAGCTTCAGGCCGAAGCAATTCATGACGAGATCCAGCGCCTTGTTCCCGGACAAACGGTAATTGTGCTTGCTGACAAAGAGGAAGCGTCGTACGTCAGTCATTATTTCAAGATCGGAGTGGATGACGTGATGGTCAAACCACTTGACCCCAACGAACTGATCGGCAGGATCAACGCCCGTATCCGTTGTGGTGATGTGAGTGTACGGGAACTTGCGACCGAAAAAATTACGCTTGATGAAGACATGAAAGTTGCCTACAAAGACGGGAAGCGGATCACGCTGACCCCACGTGAGTACAGCCTTCTGAAGTATCTGATCATGAACAAAGATCGCGTAGTGACCAGAGAAATGATACTGAACAACGTCTGGGGCTTTAATACGTTCGTCGAATCTCGGAATGTGGACGTGTACATCGGATACTTGCGGAGAAAACTGTCCGAAAGTGATACTGACTCCGACACCGATATCATCAAGACGGTACGGGGTTTCGGGTATCAGATATTATAGGAAAGAGGAAGTTGAACGTGAATGGGCCGGCGGTTATACTCCCGGCCCATTTTGTTGCCAGTTCTTATTATGGTGAATGCTCCGGTGGTTGTGTTTCCGTTTACGTATTTTGAACATGTTTTAAACGGTAATACTGTTGTGATAGGGCATACTGGGTATACGGGAAAACAGCCTAAATTCTCAGTAGAACACCTATGGACACAGGATCTCGTGTCATTGCGATTCTCGCGCTGATCGCTTCGGCGGCCGCGCTGTTTTTGGGGGTTGTGGCGTATAACAGGAGTGGAAGGAACCTCGACGAGGAAATTCAGGCGGCGGTCGATGTTCGGTGGGAGCAGGTCCGCATCTCTGCGGCACGTGCCGAGGCGGCTTCGAACCTTGCCTTGATCCGTGCCCGATTGATTGCCGGTGAAACATACGAGGAGGTTGCTGACGATTTCGATGAGGTGCACGGAGACCTTTCAAGCGCTTACGAGGGTGCATCTGCCGAGTTTCAGACACAGTGGAATTCACTGGAATCCGGTCTGAACGAAGTTGAAAACGAAGTTCGAAACGACACTGCGGACGCATTGTCCGATTTGGCGTCTTTGATCAATTCGCTGGAAGAAGATATACGGACGTAGGATAGAATCCGGGTGTGGTGATTTTGGGGTAGAGATTTTCAGTACTGAAAAATGGATCTAAAAAAAGAGCCCGTATGCATGCGGGCTCTTTTTCTATGTGGTTGTACCTTTAAAAGAGCTCACCGATTTTGTCGAGCGCGTCCTGTAACTCTCTTCTGACATCATCGGTTACGTCCTCACCTTTTTCTTTGAGGTTCGCCATTTTCTGTTTCAAGTCATCGATCATTCCGCGGATCCGGGAACGTGCTGATTCGTCAGTGTCGTTCATAGATTCAAGCTTGCGCTCGTACTCGTCGATCCGATTGCGCATTCTGTTGTTGAATTCCTCTACTTTGTCCGCAGGACTATCATCGAAAAGTGCCATGTCGATCTACATAAAAGATTAGATTAATAATTACTCCTCTGTCTGCACTGCCGGTATTCTCGTCACCGTTGCCAGACTGCCGTTTCCCTTTATTCTCGTTATCTTTGTCCGGTCTGTCGTTCTTTGTGTCCCGCGTAGATGAACTTAAAGAACCGGCTATTCTCGTCAGGGTCGTAGAGGAAATGGAGTTTGCGTTCGTCAAAAATCTTAAAAAAGTTGTCCCAGTCTGTTTCGTTCAAGTCCTGCTCATTCTCGTCAAACTTGACCCGTAACATACTCTCGGTTCCGTTGACGATTGCCGGCTTTCCTTTCCGGTCCTCGACCCATTTCCTGATGACCTCATGATCTTGAGTGGATATTGATCCCGCCATGTTTTCATTTGTAATAAGTAAATGCGCTACTTCTTCACAGAATGACGGCTGTCAGGTAGTTGCCGGCTTTCTAATGATATTGACAAGCGCCAGAAGAAGAAGGGCGCCGATTGTTGATATAACGATATTCCAGATAATGCTGTCTCCAACATAAATGCCGAGAAGATTTGCAACAAATGATCCGATCAGCGCTCCAATCAGGCCGACCACGATATTTCCCAGAAGTCCGAACCCCGATCCCTTGTAGATCTCTCCTGCGAGCCATCCTGCAATGAGGCCGATCAATATGGCGACCAGAATGTTCGTAAGTATCATAACAAAAGAAAGTACAATTTATCTTGAGAATCCTTGAAAAAGAACAAGGACTGCGATATAATTCGTATTACATTTAACATCCAAAATATATCATGACTGGCTATGTCAGTCAAGGTACATTATGTATTTCATGTAAAGTATATAGACATTTTCATACACTGGAGATATCATGCCTCTAGACCTTTAATTTAATCACAAATAATTGAATGGCAGTCGCACTTGACGATAAACCTCTCTTTACGACCGGGGTGGTTTCCGGTCTGTTGGGAATTAATCCGAAAACGTTGATCAACTATGAAAACGCTGGTTTGCTCCGTGTGCATAGAACTATGACTGGCCGCCGGCTTTTTTCCCGTCGCGATATCCTTCGTATCCTGATCATCAAATATTTGATAAACAAGAAGGACGTGTGTTTCGATGGAATCAAGCTTACATTTGATATCCTGCGGGAGGGTGAGCGAAAAGGCATAGACCTTCTCCCGACGGTCGTTCCTGATCCTCTTATGAAGCGGTATGTTGAGCGTGTTAAATCAATCTAATATGCGAATTCATGGCACGATATACCGGGCCCAAAGACAGATTGTCACGTAGAGAAGGATTCGATCTCTTCGGCAAAGGAGAGAAATTGAGACGATTGAACCAGCCCCCGGGCCAGACCGGCTTCTCGGCGTTCCGACGGGTTTCTATTTATGGCCGTCAGCTCAGGGAGAAACAAAAGGTCAAACGGCTGTACGGAGTTCTCGAGCGCCAGTTCCGGCGACTCCTCGAACAGGCATTCGCCAGCCCGGGAAATTCCGAGGAATTGTTGGTGTCGCTTCTGGAGCGGCGGCTCGACAATGTTGTGTACCGCCTCGGCTTCACACCCACCCGTATGATGGCGCGGCAGTTAGTCAATCATGGCCATGTCCGGGTCAATGGCAAAAAAGTCACCATTCCCTCGCACGAGGTCCAGCCCGGTGAGGATGTGATTCTTTCTTCAAAGGCAATCGCAATACCTACCGTCAAAGAGCAGATTGAATCCGGTGAAGGAACTATTCCCTCGTGGCTCAAGCGGAATGGCACTGGGGGGCGGGTTGAGCGGGAGCCGGAGGTAGGGGACCTGACCGAAGATGTGGACCTGCGGAGCGTTATCGAGTTTTACTCGCGGTAGTTGACCGGACCTTGAACCGAACCATCGAATTTTTGTATTTCACTGGGATTTCTCGGAAAGTTAGCGCAAAATTTTAGGCCGATAGACATACATGTCGGTTTTTTTGCTACACCACGTCCTTCTGAGCCGCCGCTTTCCTCGATGGTTCTATGGCGTATAATCAGCAGTATGAAACCGATCAACGAGTGGTTTGACTCGGAGTACAACATTACCAATCGGGTGTACCGCTTCGAAAACGGGGTGGAGCTTTTGCATTCACAGAACCCTGCTACGAAGGATTTTGTTTTTTCCTCGGTCCTGCATGCCGGAGCGGCATTTGAGTCGATGATGGGTGTTCCTGATGGAACCGCGCACTTTCTTGAGCATTTGTTCATCGAACCCAATACCCGGTTCAAAACGAAACACATGATCGATCGTTTCGAGTATGGTGACCGGTCGCGGCCGTCTTTGTATGTCAACGCGGCGACAAGCGTGAAATACCTGTACCTGTACGGCTCGTGCAACGAGAAGGGCAGGGACCGCCTACTCGAGCGAATGGACTCTATTCTCGACTATCCCGACAACTGGTTCGAAAAGTATATGCGCAAGGAGCGGAGTGTCATTCTCGCTGAGCATTCTCATATGTACAAGCGTGAAAAAGATCCCGATTTCCAGCTGGTCCGCTTCCTGATCGGGAAAGATCTTCCGCATTTAACCAAACGGGTGATCGGTGAAGTCGATGATATCAAACAGATTACACCGGATGACCTGCGCCGTTTCCGTTCCGGACTGTTTCTTCCCAAAAACACCGTGTTTGCAGTGCATTCAAGCGGTGAACTGAGTGTGAAGGTCAGACAGGACCTCGAACGGATGGCGGACCGGTTCGGCAATTCTGATGTTGAGGTGTTCCCGCCTGATGAACAGCTTGAGAACAGGTTCGATCTGCGGTCCTTCCGTGATTCGCGGGAGGAAGGCGTTTCGATGTCGTTGAACTATTTTTTCGAGAAGACGAAAACTGTCGATTATCCCAGGAGGGTTCTTCGTGCAC
>JAQVGB010000032.1 GCA_028696915.1 Candidatus Dojkabacteria bacterium
ACGCTACGGCATACGCACGCTTATTTATTACTATTCATCCGTGGAAAAAAGAACCGCATTGATCCTGTCCGGGGCCGTTGTTCTTGTTGTTGTCCTCGCCGGTCTATTTTATGTCGGCTACCGGTTGTGGAACGATGTCAGTCCCTACCGGATAACATCATTCGAGGAGTGTGTAGAAGCCGGATACCCGGTCATGGAGTCCTATCCGCGACAGTGTGCTGTTCCCGATGGAAAAACATTTGTAGAGGATGTCACGCAGGACGGGACCGGTGACGATGAGAGCATTTGTGTTGATCTGTGCGGAGATGGAACGTGCCAGGAAGTCGTGTGCATGGGATCCGGGTGTCCGTACGCCGAGTCCTCGACAAGCTGTCCGGAAGATTGCGGTTCTGATGAAGCCGGTCTTGCAAACCCTGCCTCCGAGTATTGTGAACAGCAGGGCGGGACGGTACGATTTGAAGAGGCCGGTTCTGTCGGCATCTGTGTTCTTCCTGACGGGACTGAGTGCGAAGAGTGGGCGTATTACCGAGGAGAGTGCGAATAAGAAGGCGCTGATCCTGAAGTCAGGCTACTGTTGTCCACCGGTGACATTCGTTTCTGGGATCCAGCCGTATTCCTCTGTCGGAAGAAGAATTTCTATCCATCCGGTCTGCCGTGAGCGAGTGGGAAATGTTTCCTTCTCTGTTGCGTAGTAGATGACCGGTGAAGTCTCTGATGGGAGCGCAAAGATTTCGTACAAGCCAGCGATACTTGGTCGTCTGAGCACGGGTTTGACGGAATCCGGGTCTGCTGAAACAGATGTGCTGTGATCACGCATCCCGAGAACCGTTTGCGGGTTGGGACCGAGCGTCAGTGACCCGGGACTGGTGGTTAGGACCAGAAAGAGCAGTCCCATGGAAAAAATACCATAGATTGATGTTGTGATCCCGTGGTATCCGGGACGCGCAAGTGCTCGCCGCCGACCGATGATCAGCCAGTAGCCGAGAAGTGCAAGAAATGAAAATGTGAATCCCGCAACGGCTTTTCCGTTCTGTATTGTCAGCGAAGGGAATTTAAAGGAATGGTCCGGGACGTGACCGGTGGTTGTTTGAACGCCGAGCACCGACGGTCCGGTTGAGAATTGTACTGCGTTGTCAGGATCGTCGACGAGAGGGACGCTGCACCGTGGATCCGTCGCGTGAGTGTCACACAGGAATGCGGTGACACGGGGTTCCATTCTTCTGCGATGTGTGCTGAATGAGCACGAGGCAGGAGAGCCTGAGGGCACGGTTTCAGAGATACAGAGTGTGCGGTCACCACAACCGACGGTCCCGGTCTCGGTCATCGAGATAGCATCCGTTGCGCATATATGCAGAGCGTATGGGTCGCTGTTCCCGTCTTCTCCGACGGCGGTGATTGTAACAATCGCTCTCTCCGGATCAGTGGGAACGACGGCTTCTGATTTTAGTGGAGGCTTTGTAAACTGCGGTGGTGCATTTCCGATGGAAACGATCTGAGCTGAGACAGGCTGGATCAAAAAGTTCACCGGAGAGAACAGTGCAAGGACCAGCAGGACAACTGCGGTGATCATGTGCGGGATTGACGGTAGGGTATGCTCAAACTTCATGTAGATCAGTATAATCTTTTTCACTTCGATCTGCACCTGTTGTCAGTGCAGACAGGAAACCAAGAGCTTCTTGTCCATAGCATCACTGCCCGTGGAAGGTACTTGACTTTGCCGGGGGTATTCATAATACTGGGAATTGAAATAAATTCAAAGGATACGTTTATGAGTCGTTCGTATAAACTACGAGGATTTACGCTTATTGAAATTCTCGTGGTCGTCGCGCTTATCGCGATCCTTGCGGCTGTTACGATTGTTGCCATCAATCCTGGCAAGAACTTCGCAGACACCAGGAACGCGACCCGCAGCGCGGACGTCAATCAGATCCTCAATGCGGTGACGCAGTATACCTCCGAGGAAGGTCATGCGATTGGTGATCTCGGTACTATTCCCGCGTGTGCCGATACTACTGATGGATTGGGAAGAGAGATCGGTTCGGGTGAAGGATTGGTCGACCTTGCTGGCACTGCCCTGGTTGACGAGTATATTGTGGGAATCCCGGAAGATCCGCAGGAGGGATCACCCGAGAAAACCGGCTACTTCATCTGTCTGACTGCCGGTGGCAGAGTGCAGATCACTGCCGGTTTCGCTGAAAATGATAAGGATATCGTTGTGATGCGGTAGGATCTGTATGCCTTGTGAAACAGAAAGGGGGAGCTTCGGCTTCCCCTTTTTTGTTGTGGAGTGAACGGTAGGAGCGTCTTTCATACTTGACGTGAACAACAGGCCAGTTATACTGAAAAGAGGTAATTTTTGGCTCTGATTTGATCTGCGATCTACTGCCCGCAGAGACGAACGACTTCATTACTCCATGAAGTCGGTTCGGGTGGTACTCGTTTTTGTCGCTTACCGTTAATGAACATTGACAGCGGCATTTCCGTGAGCCTTTTGACTATGCCATGCCGGACAAGAATTCCACCGAAGAAGAAACAAAGACGCGCAAAACAGAGGGAGCTATCCCCGAGGAACAAACGGTAACCGAGCTTTTCGACGATATCATTAAGGATGCGTACGATAAGCAGTCCTCGGACGTGCATTTCGAGCCACGTGAGAACGATATGATCGTTCGATACCGTATTGACGGAATTCTTCATGATATTCTAACCATTGCAAAAGAGCTCGAACCGGCACTGATCTTCAAGATAAAGATTGTCTCGAACCTCAAAACCGACGAGCATTTCGCTCCTCAAGACGGACGGATCCGGTTTATTTTCGAGGAAATCAAGTTTGATAGCCGCGTTTCAATCATCCCGACGACTCACGGAGAGAAGGTTGTGATCCGTCTGCTGACAAGTGGCGGCAAAGCGCTGGAGCTTAAAGATCTCGGTTTTGACGAACCGATGATGGCAATACTCGAACGAAGTTACACAAAACCGTACGGTATGATCATTTCTTCCGGTCCGACAGGTTCGGGGAAAACGACAACGCTCTATTCGATGCTTAAGCTTGTCAATTCGAGGGAGCGCAATATTCTGACAATCGAAGATCCTGTCGAGTATAGCATCGACGGGGTCAACCACATTCAGGTCAACTCGAAGGCAAAGCTGACGTTTGCGACAGGTTTGCGAGCACTGCTGAGGCAGGACCCGAATATCATTATGATCGGAGAGATCCGAGACAAAGAAACTGCCCAGATAGCTATCAATGCCGCTATGACCGGTCATCTTGTGCTCAGCACAATCCATACAAATGATTCGATTACAACAGTACCACGGCTTATCGATATGGGGGTTGAGCGATACCTCGTCGCGACAACCGTCAACGTTATCGTTGCTCAGCGACTTGCCCGTCGGCTCTGTCCGAAATGTAAAAAACAAGCAGCTATTTCACAGGAACAGTTTGAACACCTATTGAAGGTACGAAAGGACCTTGCGGACATGCTTAAGGTCGGGACTCCGGTATTTGAGGAAGCTGGGTGTACTGCGTGCAGGGATACTGGGTTTAAAGGAAGAGTGGGCCTATTTGAAGTGCTGGAAATTGATAAAGACCTGCGGGTCAAAATATCAGAGGGAGCGAATGCCGATGAGCTGTTCGACATTGCTCGCAAGAAGGGCCTGTTACTGATTGTCGAGGACGGAGTTAAAAAGATTTTAGCCGGTGATACTAGTGTGTCCGAAATATTACGTGTTACGGCGATTCGTGAATGAGCGAGACAGAAGTGGTGCAGAAACAAGACCTGTCGGAGAATAAATCGCAGACGGTGCCGGCCGCTCCTGATCAGGAAACAGACCACTCTGAGCCTGCCGCCCAGGAGAAACTTCGTCATGTTGGCGGTCTAGCTGACGGGGGGGAGAGCACAGAGAAGAAACGAACCAAAAAAGTCGTGCAGGATGAAAAGAAATCATCACCTGAAAAGAGTGAAAAGGACACAGAAAATAATAAGAAACGCAAACGCACAAGCTTTTCTTTGAAAGGAATTTCTCCGGCAGACGTGGAGTTCTCCCTCCGGCATCTCTCGCTGATGTTGAAATCCGGATTGAGCATAACAGAGTCACTCGCGGTTATTGTCGAGCAGTGTTCGGATGATCGGATGAAGAACACATATGAAGAAATCCTCAGCTCTGTTCAGCAGGGAAAGAGCATTTCTCAGGCGATGTCCGAATATCCGAAGATCTTTTCAGATGTTGTTGTTTCAATTGTCCGGATCAGCGAGCAGACCGGGACGTTGGAATCGAACCTTGTTTTTCTTGCCGATTATTTGAAGAAAAGCTACGAATTACAGCGGAAGGTCATGGGTGCGATGATCTACCCGCTGATCGTTCTTGGCATGACGGTGGCGGAAATGCTTGGCGTCGCGTTCTTTATCCTTCCCAAGATGGAAGTGATGTTTGCGTCGTTTGACAATGTCCCTGCCTTTAGCCTGATGGTCGTTAACCTCGCCCGTATGGTACGTGAAAATATTTTTTTCATCGCAATCGGAGGTGTGGTGCTGTTTTTTATCATAAAACAGCTCGCAAAGACGAAGCCGGGCAAACGATTTACCGACAGGCTTTCCATTGGGTTTCCAATCATTAAGCGCCTTTCGAGAAACAATCTTCTAGCAAGCTTTTCCCGGACATTGGGGATGCTTCTGGAAAGTGGAATTCCGATATCGGAGTCGTTGAAAGTAACTGCCGGTACGATGACGAACTGTGTGTATGCGGAGGCGACAGCTCAGATTTATAAGGACGTCAAAGAGGGAAAGAACCTTGCCGATTCAATGCTCGAGCATCAGGACCTCTTTCCGATCTCGTTTATCCGGATCATTGAGGCAGGTGAAAAGACCGGGACACTTGAGGAAAATCTTTCCTACATGTATGGGTCGTTCTCGACAGAGGTGGAGATTATGGCAAATAACATGGTCACCCTTCTTGAGCCACTACTTTTGATGTTTGCCGGTGCAATGATCGGCTTGCTGGCGATCACGATCATCGCGCCAATCTATCAGTTCACAAGCAGTATTAACTAATCATGTCTTTCGATGCGAGTGCGCGAACGGGGATTCACACTGGTCGAACTGGTAGTTGTTATAGGGCTGACAGCTCTTGCAATGATGTTCGTATTCTCGTTTTCAGTAGGGCAGTTACAGTCCGGGCGAGCGCGGGGGACCGCTGATGATATTGCGTCCCTTCTATCGGTATGCCAGCAGGATGCGTTCTCTGGAAAGGATGGCTCGTCGTATGGCATCCGGTTTGAATCTCAGCGGTATCACGTCTTTGTAGGAGAGTCTTTTGCTACCGCTGAGTCTTCAGATACGGTCAATCTCCAGCCGGGGACGAGTGTATCTGCCATATCCCTATCTTCCGGCTCATCGGAGATCGTGTTTTTTTCCGGAAATCTCGTCCCGCAGGCATATGGAAGTGTGACGCTGAAAAGCGGGACGGAAGAATCGCGGATAGAGATCAACCGTGAGGGAATGATTGAAGTTCATACGCTATGAAACCGACCTCTGATATCAAAACCAACGCTGAACCGGCTGGGTTTAGCCTTGTCGAGATCCTGGTAGCTCTCGGACTATTTGGAATAATAGCGGGAAGTGTCGCACTCTTTGCCTCTGACTCGTTCCGGGCGTCCAGAAATGCTCAGATGAAACTT
This sequence comes from Candidatus Dojkabacteria bacterium, assembly GCA_028696915.1. Classification (GTDB taxonomy): domain Bacteria; phylum Patescibacteriota; class Dojkabacteria; order SC72; family JAFGCJ01; genus JAQVGB01. The sequence goes on from JAQVGB010000032.1 coordinate 5,678, forward strand.
CGTGCATCTTCCGTCATTCAGGAAATCACCAATGCCGTACTTCTACTCAAAGATGAGCTCGGATTCCATATACACGCCAACACTTTTTGATGTGACGGTCAGCTATTTGTAATGAAGTCAACGTGGACATAGACAAAGAGATCAAAAACACAACAATGACGCATCGTGGAATGACCCTGATCGAGACCGTTCTCTACGTTGCCTTATTTGCTCTGATATTCACGACGGTTATCACGTTTGCTTTGGCTATTGGCGAAAGCAACAAAAAAGCTCAAGAAAGGAACGTATTATCACGGAGCTTGCTGTTTGTCAGCAGTCATCTGACATCGACATTTGAGACAGCGGACAGCATTAATGACTCCGGATGTGTCTTCAATGATAACAATGGAAGGGTGTCCATGGTAGACGAAGGATTGTCAGTTGTGTACTCTCTGTCGGATGGACGGCTCATTTTCACATCTCCGGCCGGAAGTTCCCACCTGACCCCCAGTGGTCTGACGGTAACTAGATTCCTGATCCAGCCAGTCTATACAAGATCGAGCGAGCTGACCGGGATCCGTGTATCTCTTGATGTAGCAGGAAGCAATGGTCAGGAAGAAATGCTTGTTAGTTCATTCGTGCTGTGATGGGAGATGTATACAGAAAAAACCGAAGCGATAGTGGGAGTGTGGCGTTGATCACCGTCATTGTGATAACGGGATTACTGCTTGCTACCGGGATTGCGGCTGTGTTGACCTCGGCAGACCTTGCAGTGTCGGTACGTGACCATCAGCACAAGATGCGTGTCGGACATGTGGTCAGAAGCTGTCTGGAAGAGGCATTGTTGAGGATCAAGGACGATGAATCTTTTGCCGGAAATTTCTCATTTTCAATGGTAGGCGGGTCATGTGAGGTGGGGGTCGGTGTGGATCCACTTGATCCTGATCTCCGGACCATAGATATCGTGTCAACGGCGGACGGGTTTGAGAAAAGCAGACAGTATACGGTCAACATTTCGCTGAATCCCTATCAGCTGGTCGAGTAGCCGGTCCGCTTGGGATTGTCGCCGAAGTGGCCTATCCGTCAACGATGTCGAGAAGGTCTGAAAACTGTCTGAGTGTGAAATCTTCTGTGTCACTCCGCTGTCCGATATACGGGAGGTAGGGCTCGTTTTCCTGGGGAAGGAAATAGGCAACAGCTGTTCCTGCGTTGCGTCCGATCCGGATATCGTGCGGATGGTTGCACACCAGCAGGACATCAGATGGCTTACGGTGAAAATGTTTGATGAGTGTGGTGACGGGATTCGGACGCCCGGATTGCCGGATACCGGCCCTGACATCCGAAATGCTCCTGGTCAGGCCGTATCGTTTCAGGCAGGAATTCACAAGGGATTCCGACGTGTCAGTCACTATGGCAACCGGGCAACGGTTGGCGAGGCTCAAAACAGTCTTTCGAACCAACGGAAGGAGCAGTATATTCCAGGCTTGTTTTTGTATCGATGTTTCGAGCTGGTCCCGGAACGTTTCCGTGTCATGGATACCAAAAGCGATATGACTTGAGTGGAAGTCATTGAGAGCCTTGCTGATGATTTCGTCGGAATGAGCCCTGATACCGAATTTCCGTAATATGGTCCGGTACACGGAAATGAGCGCAGGATACGTCAGCGCCATGCAGTCGTCCCAGCTGATAATGACGAGGGAAAAATGGCGTTTCTTGTGTTCTGGGGTGCGCTTTCTCAAATATTCCAGCACGAACGGGCTTGGGCCGAACCATGCTTTCCAGAACGTGAAAATCCGTTTAAACAAATCTTTACGCGCGGTTTTTGTTTTCAGATACAAGGGTAGCATCATCGGAATAATAATTTGCAGGATCAGGTACTCGAGTTTGCTCGGCAGGCCGAACACATGTCTGAACCGTTCTCTGAGGTTGTCCGTTCCAAGAATGTCGTAAGCATCTGCCTCCAGCAGTATCCGATGCAGAGGAGACCGTGCACGATTAAAAAATAGATACCAGAGCTGAGCACTGCCGGAATGGTAATGGACGGCATCAGCTAGAAGTTCGAGCTCTTCTCGTGAGAGAAGGTTTTTAAGTTGGACGCGGATAATTTTTGCACTTTCGCGTCCCTCGTAAATGTTCGCATAAAAGCCGTAACTACCCATTTGTGCCTTATAGCAGTCGTGCCACCATGCGGCGATACGTGCAAGTTCCGGGTTAATTGCACGAATACCCGGGTAATGGGAGGAAACAAGTTCCCGGTATACTTCTATAGCCTTTTTCTCGACGTTTCCCGCATGGACCTGATCGTGCATCGGATCGCGTGAATGTGACATCCAGTCTTTGCCTTGCCGTATCGCGATCCTGTAATGTGCCGAAGGAGTCTTTTTCATGAATCGATCACAACTATACCATATGGATGGCTAGGTGACCGAGCCGGTGATTGCGGTACAGGCCGGTATACCGTATAATTCTTTGAGGATGTATCGCACACTGAGAACAACAGATCAGCTTCAGCAAATTATAAGGCTCGTGTATCCCACATGCCGCTAATTCCTGCCGTATCTACTTCGTGGTGCCGGATTTTCTGATCCGTCACGCTCTATTTATAAGCCTATTACCGATGAATACTGTACACAAAGAAAAAAATGAAGACCTTGAGCCGATGCGCCATTCGGCTTCGCACGTGCTTGCACAGGCAGTATTGAAGATGTTTCCTCAGGCGAAACTTGGGATCGGACCTGCGATTGACAATGGATTTTACTACGACTTCGAGCTTCCCCGCCCGCTTCGGGAGGATGACCTCGCGGAAATCGAAAAGGAAATGAAACGGATACAAAAAAAGAACCTTCCGCTCCATCGCGAAATGATGCCGCGGGACGAGGCGATAACGATGTTTAAAGACTCGGGACAGACCTATAAGCTGGATCTGCTTGAAGATATTCCGGACGATCCGGTCAGCGTATATGTGACGGGTGACGACGACTTTTCTGATCTCTGTCGAGGACCGCACATGGAGCATACGGGCCAGACGGGAAGTTTTAAGCTCGATCGGATCGCAGGTGCGTACTGGCGCGGTGATGAGAATAAGCCGATGCTCCAGCGTATCTACGGTCTGTCGTTTCCGACTCAACAGGAGCTGGACGAGTACCTTGCTTACCGTGAAAAGCTCAAGCTTATCGATCATCGGAAACTGGGAAAGGATATGGACCTTTTTTCTTTTCATGAAGAGAGCCCGGGCAATGTCTTCTGGCATCCCAAGGGCATGCGGATCATGACGAAGCTTATGTCATACTGGAGAGAGCTTCATTTGAGGAACGGCTATGTCGAGGTTCGCACGCCGGTCCTCCTGACGACTGATACCTGGAAGCGCAGTGGTCATCTGACGACGTTTAGGGAAAAGATGTACATGGTACAGACAATCGATGCTGATGCGTTTAACTATGCGGTCAAACCGATGAACTGTGACGGAGGGATGCTGATCTACAAAAGCACTCAGCACTCATACCGTGATTTGCCCTTGAGAATGGGGGAGATGGGGGTTGTGCACCGCTACGAAAGCTCTGGTGAAACCCACGGTCTGTTCCGTGTGCGTGAATTCACGCAGGACGATGCACATATTTTTTGTACAGAGGCTCAGATCAAGGACGAGCTGAAGGGGGTGATTAATCTCTGTCTAGAGTTTTACAAGACGTTCGGATTGTCAGTCCATCACATCGAGCTGTCTACCCGCCCGGAAAAGTCGGTCGGATCGGACGAGGCATGGGAAAAAGCAGAGGACATCATGCGACAGGTCCTGACCGAGGTGAAGATTGAGTACCAGATCAATGAAGGAGATGGCGCGTTTTATGGACCGAAGTTCGATTTCCATCTTGAAGATAGTGTAGGGCGGACGTGGCAGTGCGGCACGATCCAGCTTGATTTTGCACAGCCTGAGAATTTCGAGCTCGAGTATATTGATGAGAAGGGAGAGAAACAGCGGCCCATCATGATCCATCGCGTTTTATACGGATCGATAGAGCGTTTCGTAGGGATACTGCTTGAGAACTACGGCGGCATTCTGCCGTTGTGGATTTCACCCGAGCCAGTGCGGATCATCCCGATCGCTGACCGACATACCGTATATGCGCGGGATGTCGAAACCCGGTTGAAAAAGGCCGGCGTAGCTGTTACAGTTGATACGAGAGGGGAAACGATGCAGGCTAGGATTCGTGATGCGGAACTGCAGAAGGTCCCCTATGTTCTTGTCGTCGGAGATAAAGAACAGGAAAATGATACTATTTCTGTTCGTCCTCACGGCAAGAAAGATACCGGCATGGTCGGTGTCCCGGACTTTATTAAAATGGTTAAAAAGGAAATAAAAAGCAAAGCGTATGCGAAAAAATAGAACGTTTCGTCCCCACTCACAGCGTCCCCGGTTCCCGCGTTCTTCGGGTGGCCGGTCGAGCGGGAGGTTTACAAGGGACTATCGGAGTGAGGTCCGATATAATCGAAATACCTATATTACGGCCCCAGAAGTTCGATTAATCGGAAGTGATGGTGAGAACGTCGGGGTAGTAGACATCAAGACAGCACTCGAGCGCGCACGTGAAGAGGGCCTTGATTTGGTAGAAGTTGCACCAAACGCCCAGCCACCTGTCTGCCGTATCATTCCGTGGTCGAAGTTCCTCTACGAACAAAAGAAGAAGGAGAAGGAGGCTCGTAAAAACAAGCAAAAAGAAATGAAAGAATTCCGCTTTGGAACGTTTATTGCTGAAGGTGACAAAGAACGGCAGGTGAACCGGGCGAAAGAATTTCTCGACAAGGGACATAACGTGAAGTTGACGGTCTGGCGCAAGGGTAGGACGCCGATAGAGCATTCGAAGCTTTTGTTAAACGATTTATTGACACGTTTTGCGGTGTATAGTACTATCGATGTCGTACCGCAAATCGAAGGAAAACAAGTTT
>JAQVGB010000033.1 GCA_028696915.1 Candidatus Dojkabacteria bacterium
CGAGATCTGCATCATTATCTCGCACGACCGCGCATTTTTGAACAACTGCGTTACCAAAATATTTGAAATCGATGAACAAAAACTGAACATTTTCGAAGGAAACTATGACGATTACATTATCGGAAAACAAAACTGGCTTGAAGCGCGTGCACGGGAGATGACCCTGCAGGAAAAGAAACGGAAGCAACTCGAGCTGTTGATCATCCACGCCGGACGCATTGCAAACGGCAAGAAACGTGGTCGGGCGATCAGGGCCGCTAAAAAGCGCATGGAGCGCGAAGTCCTTAGTAACGAGATAACCGAGTACAAAAGAGTCGCAGTCCCCTCGCTGTCTCTCGACGGCACCGTGCATAGTGCAAAGAAAATGCTCGATGTACAGAACCTTTCATTTTCTTATGCGAAAGAAACGCCAATACTCGACGATTTGTCACTTACGATTTTCGGTAAAGAAAAAGTGTGGTTGTTCGGACCAAACGGAAGCGGCAAGACAACATTCATCAAGCTATTGCTGGGCTCACTGAAACCGCTCAATGGATCGATCATCTGGGGAAACAACACAACGGTCGGATACTTCGCGCAGGACCAGTCACACCTCGACAAAGACAAAACTGTCCAGCAGTTTTTCATCGAACAAACCGGCACCCCGTTCGAGCAGTCCTTCTCGGTCCTCGATCGCTATCTGTTCTCACACGATCTCAAATCCTACCCCATCAGAAGCCTCAGTCCCGGTCAACGGGCACGGCTTTCATTCGCAATTTTCACTCAAAAAAGCTACGACTTCCTGATCCTCGACGAGCCGACCAACCACCTCGACATCTCGACGAAGGAAGTCATCGAAGAAGGCCTCGCTGACTTTCGAGGGAATATCTTGCTCATCTCTCACGACCGCTACTTCGTCGATGCGATTGGTATTGACCGCGCTATAACAATACAAAACAAGCATCTCATCGAGACCGCGATTGAGCCGTAGGACCGGCTGAACACGCTATGTCTCCACAACTACCCTTCTAACCGACTCACTAAGGCGCACTAATACATCACAGGAAATCGTATCACACAGTTGCGCGATACGATTAGAGGAAATTCATTACCTGCGCGAATCAATAATACAAAAACGTTGGTACAGAACCGTTTTTCACTATACATTAGCGGGGTAGAGAAGCGTTTTCTCTTTGTTCACATCCTCAGTGCCTTTGAGTAGTTCCATAATTTTTTTGCGCATTTCGTGCTGAAACGTGCCACGGTGCGACACGTGATCGAAATACCACCCAAGAAACTCGTCATTACTCAAAACCGGCACCATACCGTCAGAAAACAGCAGAACCCGATCATTTTTCTCAAGTTTCAGCGAATGCACTTGAAAAAACGCCTCGGCCTCCTGCTCACCGGTGAAACACCCCCACCCTACCTTCTCACCGTTCTCATCGGTTACTTCGGAATTGTTCCGCAAGGCCCCACACCAGACACTTTCTGAAAGTGACTCATCAGAGAGCTTCCCACGGAGGCCGTCAGGGATCATCGCTTCGATTTTTCCCTGCTCGGTCAGCTGTTTGATATGTCGTGCGGCCTTCATGATCTGGAAATCGAGCGGTGCAATGTTGTCAAAAGAGTCTCCACGCAAGACGTTCACGTAGCAGTCCTCCAACCCTCCATAGTAGAGCGTGCCGTCATACACAACCATTCCCATCCCGACCGTTTCCGCGACATCGTACGCGAGTGGATCGCGGTAGGTTTTTTCCAACCGTTCATTCAGTTCACGGATGCGTTTATTCACGTTTTTCAAAACGTCATGAAATGCGCGCTCAGAGAACGTGCCGTTGCGCTCCAACACCTTCCCAACCTCCTCCACAAATCCCTCGCAGAAGAGCATCGAGGTGGTCATCCCGTGATCGTCGTGCGGATACCGGCGAAGCTCCACGGTAATCCGGCGAAACGGCGCGTCGGCCACCGCATAGATATGCCGGTCGGCATCGAACGCATAGGCGTCACCGGGACAGGTGAACGAACCCTCGCCGGAAACGGTTTCTTTGTAGACAAAGGGAAGCGCGGATTGGTCTTGTGCCATAGATTGATTGTACACCGCAGGTTATTGATTACAAGAATAAATACTACGAGATCGGTCTGATTGGCCCAAAGATGCGACTTCACTTTGCTTTTAATACCGTGATCCCTGTAACTTCTCTAGCATAAAAAGAAAAACTTGGAGGAACACGTTGGGTACCTTGTCGCCTCGCACAAATAAAATCTTCCTCTCCAACATAAAATATAACACCGCCATCCCTTGTTGCACCGACAACAGCACCACCACGAGTCGTGGCATCGCAAGTGATCCTATAACCGTTTCCCTCCGTAGGTACTCCAAAATTTCTCAACAACGGGTTCCTTTTGATCTCTTGATGAAAGGGATCGGAGTTGACAGTGATTTCGATTTGATGACCATCGTTAACTGCGTGTTCGATAATATACTGAATATTCGCAGACTGATCTGTCATAACATCGCCTTTCTGTTTTGCTAAATAGTCTTGGAGTTGGGCATTCATTACGGCACGGTCTGGTTGGAAGACAATACCACGGATTAAATGAATGCTGATAGGCACAAATCTCGTTACAATATTACCATCGAATCTTAGGGCAATAAGGATGGCTTGGTCCAAATCACCAACCTTCATGATCATACCAACTCCACTACGAGATCCCCCAATGGTATCGCTCCAAGGATATAGCCTCCCCCGAAGGGAGTTGCAAATAATGCCATTTTGACCACGGTCACACAACTCTCTATGGATAATCTCTGTCCAGACATCAATTTGATTCACATTATCTCTATCTTCTAGATCTTTCAGTATAGAACTGAAGAACTCAGCATCTCTATCTTCTAGATCTTTCAGTATGGAACTGAAGAACTCAGCATCTCTATCTTTTAGATCTTTCAGTATAGAACTGAAGAACTCAGCAAGGTATTGTTCTTTTCCAACCCTTATGGTCACCGAAAGACCTTGGGCCATAGCTCTTTTCATACGTTTTTCAGCATCATGCGTGAGCATTCTTATCCGCCTGTCTGTTTCTTCTAGATCGACTTCAGGATAAGTATCCCCAGAAGAAACACTGCGAACAGGGTTCTCTTGGAGATAGGTGGCTGCCTCTATAAGTCTAGTTACATATTGAGCCTCACTCAAAGGATCTATCAAACCCTCACGGACAGAGAGGTCGGGGTTTTCTTGACCGTCCACCCAACCGACCGCCTGATCACCTCCCCCGGGACCAAGCAACCCCGATACTGCGTTTCCCATTTCAATACAGATGTCAAAAGTAAAGAGTATTCAATTATCATCCTAACATATGCCAACAACAGGTGCTACGGACGCCTGTTCAACTAATGACTTACCCTCCGCTACCCGGATCGGATGCACTCTCATTTTGCAAAATAACAAGTTCTCTGATTTCATTCGGGCGAAACGTGGCATAGCCAGTCACAAGTAACTGACCGTTTCTACGGGCAACACAAACGAGTCCTGTCTCAGGAAATATTCGCAACACAAATCCATCACCCGTATCATGACCAATAAGTGCGGCTTCTCTTTCACTCGTGGAGTCACAGATTACCGTGCCTGTATTCCCTGCGCTCTCTCGAAGAAAAGCACGAGATAAAGGGTCACCTTCTGTTTCTCGTTTGAAAGCTTCAGGATCGATAGAAACTCTGATCCGGCAACCGGAATTAACAGCCCCGAGCACGATGGCCTGCATACTTCGTAGCGCCTCTTGAACCCCAGTAGGTACTTCTTCTTCGACCCCAAGCACTGCCTCCACAGAAGCGCTTCGCGGGTTCGAAGGATTTCCAATTGCCTGTTGTAAAAAACCATGAAGCTTAGCATTCTCTTCTTCTGAATCATACAGGACTGGTTCACCTTCAACGGGAGGTTCCATATCAAAACTCATATTCCGAAATATAAAAAATTTAGCACTTCATTGACTACAATATGCGACAAACCCAGCATCGATGGTCCGAGATCCGGAACGTCGCACGGGCATACACATAACCGTACCACAACCATATACGAAACCCAAGTCCGGCGCACGGCTTTAGGAGAACAAGTATCCGAAGTCACTTACCGAAAAACTTGCAGGAACGTGGTTACAGCAGAAAGATGATAGCGTATCACCGTTAAAAAACTAACGGCGAACCCTCTATCCCCATTTTCACCTCAGTATACCCAATACTCAGATGAAGGTCAGAAGAATGCCTACCCCAACGTTCCCTTATAAAACCCGCCGTTTCCCGCCATCACACATAGTTCACCAAGATGAAGCATGATCTGCGTGATACCTTGCCAGACCGCAAGTTCCTTCGACATCTCCTGCCCCCACTCGGTCTTTATCGTCGAGGCTAAATCTTGAGCATCAAGTTTCTCGATCAATGAACTCATTTCGTCGAGGTTTTCCTGGATCAGATCGAGTGCATCTTTCACCGAGGCAATTTTGGGCTCGGAGTAATCGTCAACGCTCAGGCCCAGGGCGAGATGTCCGATGAAATAGTACCGAGCGGTTGTCAGCGTGTGCGAAATGACATCCCCGATAGACCGCTCATACCCGTCGATTTTGTAGGAAAGATTCTCATCGGAAAATGATTCTACGACCGAGTGAAGCTGACTGTGCGCATCAGCGTTAACCTCTAGAAGAGACCGATGCGGGTAGCCTTTTCCGGAATAGTCCTTTATGTTAAGCATTTTGGGAAAAATGAATTTATGTACACCTCACCTGACCAGTGTACCATAAATCCAAGGAGACATTCGGGTGAAATTCGGGTCGCAATCAAGTGATGACGTAATCCTACGTTTCGTGGCTACTTCTCAAGGAATGTGTTCGGTAACCTACCCTCTCCACCGGGCGGCATCCTTCTCCTGTTTCTTCCTGAATGCCTTTTAAATATCGATATGATACAACGAGAGTGGGAATGACTACGTCTCGCTTCCTACTTCGTATTCAGCGAGATCTTCGTCATTTAGAATTGGCCAGAGCCAACCGAAGATCAACGCAGGTTGACGTAGGTTGGCGGAGAGAGTGGGATTCGAACCCACGGTACCGCTAGGCGGTACATCGCTTTTCGAGAGCGACCCTTTCAACCACTCAGGCATCTCTCCTTACATTCCAATGTGACCGGACAGCTCAGTATCGGAAATTCATCAAGAGCACAAGGATTTTCTCATATATCACAAGGACAGACAATGCCGCAGACCTATAGTCACGGCTTGGAGTCCGCCGCGTCCTCCTCCTGCCGTCAACCCATAGTTTAACAACGACATCCTATCCCCACCAACCGTGCCCGCCATCCACACACTATACGTGAGCGGGGTCCACCCACTCCCCACAGGTGAACCGGCTCATCCTCCCCTGCCGCCGCAGATCAAGATATTCCAACCGCTCGCGCAAGAGCTCATGAACTTTTTTCCCTTGCTCACGATTGACCAGCATGATAAGACGTGCCGGAAACTGCATGTTCGTATCCACATTCAGGACAAGCTGATCGTCCCGCCGGCTGAACCAGTAATTTTTCAACGAATTCCACGCGTACACACCGCCTTCCGTTTCCACGCCTTTGTTCGTGATCATATGCTGAACGGTGATCGGAGGGATGGTCCCGAGCACATAGAGCAGGAACATCACCGACGCAATAGCGGCCATGAACCAGAACTGTCCCAAAAGGATTAAAAGCACCGAAAACGCAACGACACACGCAAGCACAAACAAAAAACGCCTCCGGTCGATAGGCTTGAATTGCCGTTGCGGTGCCTCCCACGTGTACAAAACCTCTCGGGGGACGACGGTCGGAGCTGCGGACGGCGCATTATCCGAAGCTTCGGTAGCGGGCCGTTCATGCAACGACTGCTTGAGGGAAGACAGGCGACCATGTTCAGGTTTAGGAAATCGCATAAAAAAGGCAGGTTACGTTATCTCAACAGGATTATACCAATTATCACAAGCACACACATGCCGATGGCAACAACGAGACTGAGAAAATGAAAAATGTGGAGCGTGATCAGCAAACCGCACAGCACGGCCGCCGCAAGTCCCACCCGTAGTGCACGACCGGCAGGAGGAAATTCCTTGCGTCCGTATATCAAAAATTTCTCGCCTAAAAACGTAATGATCGTCACCGCGATCCCGATCCCTACAGACACCATTATCACAAACACCATAACATTCCATACGTCCACGCTCCCATCGGCAGTCCAGGGAGAAAAGTACGTAGAACCGGTCAAATACCACAGAACAAGCACATCGAAGATAAGAAACACAAACGCAAAAAACAAAAACTCCATTTCAATTCTTTACGGTAACTAAACTACAAGACCTGTACTCCGGTAGCCGACATCCATATAATGATCTCCAAACAATCATAACAAAAAATCCGGAGCAAAGTTCCCTCAACAAACCATTCCCCTTCCCGAAAGATATGCTGATCACCTGACGCGCATACACAGAGATTCGTGCGGCCGTCAGACCGGCAATCAACAGACTGCGTTCCCCCGCAGTAATTTGTCACGCCACACCGGATGAACATTCTCGTCATCGAAGACAATTCAACCATTTCATCAATTATCGAAAAAACACTGCTTTCATATGGACATACCCCCCACCGCATGTCGAGCTCCCGGCGGATACGCTCAATTATCGGAACCGTCCCAGCAGATCTTGTCATACTCAGCACCCAACTGAAAAACGAAGAGTCTCTAGAACTATGCTCGCACATCAGAACACAATACCCGCACATTTTCATTCTCGCCGTGCACTCCAACGGATCGTGGCAGGACCGAATCGACATACTCAACCGCGGAGCCGATGACTGCATCACCTTTCCGTTCCCCACCCAGGAACTCATCACCCGAATTAATGCACTGTTAAGACGGCCAAAGCACACCCTGCCGCCGGTCATCAACTGCGGATCGCTCTCCATCAATCCGGCAAAACAGTCGGTCGCATATGGCACGTCGCCCATCGATCTGACCCGCAAAGAGTATCACCTTCTCGAGTATCTGGTGAGAAACAAGGACCGGACTGTATCCCGCGACGAACTGCTTGATCACGTCTGGGACTACCGCAAGCTCATCAATTCAAACACCGTAGATGTCCACGTCCAGAAAATCCGACGGAAAATCAGTGCCGTAATGGACCAAATCGCCGGAATGAGTGTGCAGGCTGATACAACGAGCGCGCAAGCAAAAAATTCATCCGGATCAACTCAAAAGCCATCTATTCCTACAAAACGACCTCTCCCTCCATTGAAACAATTCCCCTACAGCTCATCTGCCCTCCACCCCTACAACCCGACCGAAATCAAAACAATCCACGGCATCGGCTACAGAATCGAGGAGAACATATCGGACGGGAACCAGGATACGGCACGTCGCCGTTCAAACAGCAACGACACCATGCAACAGGAACGAGAGGAACAGCCGCCGGAGGACATCACGTAGGAGCCGAGGACGAAGGGTAAGGCTACGTGTACGGGGAAGAACAGGGAGAAGCTTAGTCTTAGTCTTAGCCTGTGGTCAGCCTACTCGATCCGCATCGGCATGATGATGTGCAGGAAGCTGTCGTCGCCTTTTGTCTTGAACACACCGGGTGCAGTCGAATTGCTCCCTTCAAAAAGGATCGTGTCCCCATGCATGCTCGACAGCATATCGGTCAGAAACTTCCCGCTGAATCCGATCTTGAGCGGCTCACCTTCGACCGCGGCCTCGATACTGCTTTCGTTTCCGCCGACCTCGGCCAGTGACGCAGAAACATTGATTTTCTTATCCTTCGGATTGAACTCGATGATCGCTTTGTTGCCGATGGTACTGCGCGCGAAAATGTTCACAATCCGCACCGCATTCTGGAACTGATCGGTGTCCATCTCGGATTTTGTCTGGTACCCGGTCGGAATAATCTGTTTGTATTCAGGGAATTGACCGTCAATGAGGCGGGAAATGAGATCGACCTCACGGTAGCGAAATGCGACCTGGTTCTTTCCTTCGAGTAAATAAACCTCTACACGGTCGGATTTCTTTTTGCCGCCGTCCCCCGACATATCGCTGATCACGCGGGCAAGCTCCTGCATCGCGCGGGCAGGCACGAGTAATTCGACCCGTTCCTGTACTGATTTATCAAGTTCAATATTCTGACGCGACAACCGGAACCCGTCCACCGCAACAAGGGTCAACCCAGTCCCCTCTGCTTCTATCTTGATACCCGTCAGTACCGGACGGGAATCATCTGTTGCCGCCGCGAAGGCGACACGGTTGATCGCTGTCTGCAACGCCTCGGACGGAACACTCATCAGCACCGGTTGTTCGTCGACACCCGGGACAGCAGGGAAATCGTCAGCCGGCAGTGTGTTGAACTGAGCAGAATTGTTGACCGTCGTAACACTCAGGGTTTGTTTGTCGAGCTCGACCTCGACCGTTTCCGAGGGAAGTGAGTTTACAAATTCAGCAAAGGTCCGTGCAGGGATCGTGATTGTCCCCTCAGCTTTGATTTCCGCACCAATCCAGGTGTGCACACCAAGCTCCAGATCAGTTGCGGTCATTTTGAGCTTGCTGTCCTCTGCTTTCAGAAAGACATTTGCCAGAATGGGAAGACCTGGTTTACTACTTACCAGTCTCCCTACAACCGCAAGTTGCCGCGCAAGACTAGATTGATTGCACGAGACCTTCATACCGTGGAGACGTATACTTATATATGTATGTTAATACAGTCGAAGTATATAGTAGGGAGCGTGGATATGTCTAGAACGGAAATGAACGTGCGGCAGTTAAGTCCTTTTCCGGCAGTTTTGCATTGTAGATAAACGATATGTTTCGGGTAGAGTTCGGCAGATACTGAAGATGTTGGTGATATGAAGTTTTTGTGAAGTGGAGGTGAAGCACGGGTGGGTCTGGATTTCATGAAAACCTTTGATTTATGAAATTTGTTCCGTATTGTGGATATCTTTGGGGATACGTGCTGGAGAAGTCGGGATAGATATCCACCGGTGTCTGCTGAGCCCTCTCTGTGTGCTATCAATACGGAGAAAATTGACACCTGAAAAAATGTCGGAATATGAGGGGTTGAGAAGTTCTCGTTATCCACTCGACGCGCCTGGTTATCCACACTTTTCATGCAGATTGTCCACCTGTCGGCTGTGGCATGGAAACTGACTGTGTTTCAGTGATTTCAGGCGTTTTGCCTGAGGCTGATGTGGACAGAGTGGTAGCGGGTGAGTTTGTGGGTTGACCGGTGGAGGTGTCGGAGGATTTGCCGATGGAAACCGTCGTCACATCTGAGAGAGCTGACGTAACCTTCGATCCCTCCGGAAGCTTCTGTCCGGTTGTTGCCCCGATCCCACTCGAGGATAGCGGACTCATGACAATCTTGGTGCGGGGGCCGTTCGCCCGCTTCATATATGATGGCTGAGTGTGCGGCAGTTCGAAGAAGAAGAGAGACCCCTGTCCTACGTTGCTTTCCACCCCAATCGTTCCGCTGTGGGCGTCGACGATCGTTTTGGCGACATACAAGCCTAACCCCGTTCCTCCCGGCCTCACAATGGAACCCTCCTCTCCTCCGATGTAGTTTTCCACCCGTGAGAATTTCTTGAATAAAAGCGCCTGGTCCTCTTTCTTGATGCCGATACCCGTGTCTTTCACCGAAAACGTCACCTTTTCCTTCGTCTCAGAAAGCTGGATTTCGATGTAGCCCTGTTTCGTGTACTTGATCGCGTTGTTGATGAGGTTGTCGATCACTTCGCGGATGCGGATAACATCTACTTCAGCAAAGATTTTTCCTTTTGGCTGGCGATAGATCAACTCAAGGTCCTTTTCTTTAGCGAAATGCTTCAGTTCGCTGACTGCTTTGGTGACGATTGCGGCGAGGTCGGTCATTTCGACTTCCAGCTCGAACCGCTTGTTATCGATTCGGGCTGATTCGAGGAACGTGTTGACCAGCTTGATCTGACGCTCGGTGCCTTCGATGAGACGCTGTACATACTTGTTGATCTTCTCGTCTGACTGATCGGGAAGTAGCTCCTGAATGCGTTTTTTGAGTAGATAGAGGTTGTTTTTCAGGATGGAGGCTGGTGTGCGGAACTCGTGTCCCGCGATATCCATGAGGTCCTTTTCTTTCTGGTAGAGCTCTTCGAGGTT
>JAQVGB010000034.1 GCA_028696915.1 Candidatus Dojkabacteria bacterium
CCGCCATGACAAACAACACATGTGCATCAAGATCGCGGAAACTCCTGAGCAGTTGTTCCATATCCGAAATGACCACGCCCCAATCCTGCAGAGAAAGCCGCTGTTTTCCGCCTTTCACTTCGTCCTGCCGCTTTTTCATAAGCTCCGTGACCGAATCGATGATGACGCTTTCATAGTCAAGCTGACCGGCTTTGAGCCGTTTCAACGTATCCTGGATCTCGTACCAGGACGTGATGTCAATGAAATCAATATCTTTACCGCGAAGGGCATTGACCCCTGCTTCAATATTCAGATAGATTGGCTTGGGAAATGTCCCGGAAAATGTCGTTTTTCCGCTTCCCGGAGCTCCATACACAAGCATCGTCAGTTTCGGCATTGTTGTGAGCTCCTGTGTATTCCTGATCGAAATATCAGTATTGTCCATGTTCGTAATGATATCGTCATGAAGTATGACAAACGTCAAAGAATTGTGCAGATTCTAAGAGTTCATACCGCGATAATCTGTATCCGGGAGATATTTTGGGTTTTTAAATAGTTTGCCGTTGTGTCCAGGTAATAAATTTCTTCTTCAGAAGGAAGACTGGAATTACCGAGCGGGAAAGCCGAAAACGAAGGAGGAATAAAGAAAGCATACGGAAACGTTATTTCAAAGCTTTGAAATAACGTTTGATCGATACCTCTCGGATCTGTTTCTGTTAGTGTCACGCGTTGAGTGATGGCCCTTCCTTTGATTGGTGCCTCGATACGAAGCGAGATTTGATGACTCCGCTCATTTCTTTTTGCTACAACCGCTTGGGCCGGCTTTCCCCCAGAAAAAGCAAGTGGGACAAGCGGACTTTTAAGGTTGTTGCTTGAAAATACGGCTTTCTGGGATTTATGGTCTATTGTCATATGGTCCATTAAGCCGCGGTCATTCCAGATCCCTGATACGTATCCCATATTAATGGCAATACGGGAAATTGAAAAACTTCCCAACTGAGTTGAATGATAGTGTCCCCTCGTTCCCCAAATTCGCATACCATTTTCAAGATCAGCTTTGGGCATATCAATTGTAATGACGGCGGGGCTTCCTCGTTCCATCGAGGGGAAATTCTCGAAGTGAATCCTGGATCCATCTGGATAGAGTATTGACGTGATCATTTCCCCATCTCTCGTTCGGGACATCCGTGCGGTGTAGATTCGCCCTGACCAGTCAACATACCCATTTTCTACGGTTATCTCCCCATCAGGCACAATCCGTATCATTTCGACTCCGTCTGGTGTCGTTCTACGGATGAATGGCTGGTTTGTCATCACTGCTTCAAGGCATGTAACCAGATGTGCATGATGAAATGGTGTAATACTTGCAAGTTTCCCTCGTGCTTCGTCACTAACTGGAATCCCGTGATAGCTACAGAAATCCTCAATTCCGGGAAAATCGGTTTCAGACGGTCCAGATCTAATTGATGTGTCAATGGTACTGCTCATCATTGTGGCTATTAACGCTACCACCTCATTGCATGAATTCAAATGCACGGTCGCGTGAAATTGGTAAGGGACGGTAGCGGTCAAAGTGCGTTAAGGGCTGTCTATAGCAAGGTAATTGATAAAAAAAAGAGGACCCCGATATGAGGTCCTCTTTCCTTTTCTCTTTCTTTTAAACAGAATTATTGTCCGTTTCTTGGCTGTGTCCCTCCTTGATTATTCTGGGTGGAGCCATTTCCGTTCTGAGGTGTCCCTGCAGGATCACCCTCGTTTTGGACCTGATTCTGGTTCTGGATTTGTGTGTCCTCACCCTGATTCTGTTCACTTTCCTGAAGGTTCAGGCCGGTTTCCTGTTCGAAACCCTGAATATGCTCGTCCATGTCGTCAGAATAACGGTTCTTGACCTGAAGAAGCGACTCGGAATTGTCCGTGTCTCCTGATGACTGAAGCTTGTTCTGTACAATATTCATGGTCTCTTCATGATTCTGGACACGCTCCTGGAGTTTCTGCATGACCTGAAGTTGTTCCTGGGTCTGCAGTTTATTCTCCTCTCTGAGCTGGTTCATCTCTTGTAAACGTTCACGAAGTCTCAGCATTTGGGCGTCGATCTCCGAGATTGATGCCGCAGTTGATTCCTCGGTACCACGCTCATCCTGCGTTTCAAGCTCCTCTATTCGCTCATCCATAACCGCAATCTCGAACTGTGCCTTGTTGTCTGCTCCAAAAGTGAATGCGCGGCGGACACTCTCAGCGACCTTATCGACCGGAAAGAGCATATCTCCCGGGATTGCAGGATTTGCGGCAAAAGCGGCTCCTCCACCGAGAGCAAGGACTGCGAGCGCCGCTACTGACACGGTCGCGATCAGTTTCGTGTTCATATACATATAACTGAACATTTTATATAGATCTGATACATGTATACGAGAATGATGGGATTTGGTTACGGGTCCCTCGACTGTTTCCAGCGCACGGTCAAACCGCCTCTGCAGGTCTTCGCTCGGTAAGGGCTTGAAACCCTTCAATGCTTTAATTAAGTCCTTCTCTTTCATGCGCTTCAATCTTTGCTTTAAGTTTTTTTAGGGCACGGTGGATCATCACCTTTGTTGCGTTATTGCTTTTATTGATTATTTCCGCAATGTCCTTAATACTCATTTCATTAATGTATCTCAGCGTTATCACTTCCCTGTCGTCTTGATCGAGCGTTTTTAATTCTTTCATTACCGTTCCGGCAAGCAAAGAATTATCAAGATGCGATGTTTCTTCTTCTCCGACCGATTCCTCATAATCTCCATCACTTTCGAACTGGGGTTTTGGCGAACGGTAGTAGTCGATCACATGATTTCTGGCAATCGCATAGATCCAGTTGCGAAGCGACGACCGCCGACAGTCATACTGTTCCCGCTTTTCCCAGGCTTTTAAAAAAACATTCTGGGTCATATCCTCGGCCCGTTCTCGATTATAGCCGGTCCTTACAAATATATACCGGAAGATCGAAATATGTAAATGATCAAACAGCCCAGAAAGGTCTTCTTTTGTCTCAAGCATTTGTTTCTTCATAGTTTCTGTACGCAATGGTCAGAAAAAAGTTACATTCATTAAAAGGGATTTGGGATTGGATGTCCAGGGATTCCGTGTATGAAACCAGATCAGTTGTTCTTATGGGACTACCAGTCCACGCTGCTGTATTAACATTGATCAAAACCATTGCATCCTCTTCTAACGTTTTCATATAATGATCTCACGTACAAACAGTGTTTATTCTCCGTCGATGCCATATTCAAAACTCTATACAGAATTAGAGCTCACACTTCGATATATCAGAGATAATAAGCCGCCGTCTTTTTCCGGTATTGGAGTTATTGTTTGTGACGACTTGTGTGACCACCGGTTTCATACCAGTATTTTCCCACAACACACTATTCCCGAGGGGCTCGGTTTCGGTTCCGAAAATCTGATCGAATATCTTCTTTCAATTGGGTCACGTGAGAGCATCTATCATGACGGTTTTATGATGTTTAATACAAGAGGGGATCTCCGCTATGTCGCGCAGTATGTCTCTCCTCCGATCGACTGTTCGGTCGAGGTTCCTGAGGGGCACGGTGCCCGCTATCTAACAGCAATCCTGACATCAAAGATTCCTGGAGTTATCGCATGCGGGATTGTTTCAGCCGGAGGGATCGGATATGTATTTAAGAATGGTGAGGTGAGGAAGTTGGAAGGGTAACCCATATCTTGGACGAATGTTACCGATGTAATCTCCGTTGATCCTTGTCGTTAAGACTTACTAATCGAATTATCTTATGTCTCTTCTGTAATATGTGTGGAATTTTCGGGTATGTCGGGTCTCCTGGCGCATCAAACACGATCCTGACCGGTCTTAAACGGCTTGAGTACCGCGGTTACGACTCATGGGGAATTGCGGTCAAACATAACGGATCTATCGACATGACCAAGCAGGTCGGGGCTATCGGGGACATTGACCTATCAAACAAGCTCAACAGAGCATGCATCGGAATTGGTCACACACGGTGGGCAACACACGGTGGAACGACAGTGAATAACGCGCACCCTCATATTGCTACAGACGGCAGTTTTGTCCTCGCCCAAAACGGTATCGTCGAAAATTACCAGCATCTTAAGGCAGAGTTTGAGAAAAAGGGATACTCCTTCGTGAGTGAGACCGACACGGAAGTTATTGTTCGGTTGATCGAAGACACCCTGAAAACAACACGCGATCTCACAACTGCTGTCCGGGAGGCATTTTTAACGTTGACCGGCCGGAATACTATTATCGTGCTGTCTGCCGATTCTGACAGAATAATCGCAGTCCGAAACGGTTCACCCCTTGTTGTTGGAATCGGTGACGATGAGTTCTTTTTCTCATCGGACACACTTTCGTTTGCAGACAAAACGAGCTCGGCCGTATTGCTTGAGAATCACGAGATGGTGAAGTTCGATAATGGAAAACTTACCTTCGTGAATGTGATGACAGGAAAAGCATTTGATCCGCAGATCCAGACGCTCGACCATACGACCACCACGATTGACAAAGAGGGATACGATCACTACATGCTAAAAGAAATTGTCGAACAAAGGGATACGATCCGAGAAGCGGTACAGTATGATGAGTCTGAGTTTGCCCCACTCGTCAACGCAATACACAATGCAAAGTCCGTGTATACCGTTGGAGCTGGCACCGCAGGCTTTGCAGCCGGACAGATAGCATACTTCCTTAGAACGGTTGCCTCCGTCAACGCCGTGGAACTGAAGTCGTATGAAACGTTAGGCTTTGAGAATCACTTCGCGAAAGGTGATGTCCTTATTGCGGTCAGTCAGAGCGGTGAGACAGCGGATACGATTGAGGCGGTCGAAAAGGCGAAAAGTAAGGGTGTGGCCATAGCAAGTATTGTTAATATGATGGGTTCGTCATTGATCCGCTTGTCTGACCATGCGTTCCTGACGCGTTCAGGTCCCGAAATCTGCGTCGCGTCAACAAAAGCCTACACCGCACAACTTTCGTGGGGCCTTGTCCTTGCGTTTGCGTCGGCTGGAAAATTCAAAGATGGAGTCTCCGTGATCAATCGTGTGTCTAAACAAATTTCCGGATACTTCACGGATGAACTATTTTCTCGTATAAAAGGGATCGCATCCGGTATTTGCTCAAACGAGCATTTCTTCGTGCTGGGAAAAGGTCAACACTATTATACAGCCTTGGAAGGTGCACTTAAGATCAAGGAAATTACCTACAAACATGTCGAAGGTTTTGCGGCCGGAGAATTGAAACACGGTGTAATCGCATTGATCGAAAAGGGAACGCCGGTCTTTGTGATCGTGGGTGATGACGAGCATAGAGCAGATATGTATACCGTTGCAGCAGAAGTGAAATCGAGAGGAGCATATGTCATCGGGGTTGCAGACAGGACGAGCACGCTGTTTGACGATATGATCCCCTCCTTTCCGGGAGGAATCGCCGATCCTGCCGTCAAGATAATCGGTTTTCAGTTGCTGTCCTACTTCCTTGGGGTCGCTCTCGGAAATAATGTCGATAAGCCGAGGAATCTTGCAAAGAGCGTGACGGTGAAGTAATTCTGGTATAGTGCCCCAGAGGAACTGCGGGGGAGGTAATTGTATTGGGTCGTATTACTAGAGTTTTTCTTGACATACAGGTAGCCTGGGCTATTATCTCTCGATATGGACTTTCTGGAAATTTTCATCTATATCCTCGCTGGAATACTTGTCGTTTCAGGCACCGTTGCCAGTATCATGAATTTTCCGGGAATATGGCTCGTTCTGCTCGGATATGTGCTCTCTGGCTTTGCGAGCGGCTGGGAACGGTTTTCGGTGCCGCTCATTGTCGCGGTAGCGATTGTCAGTGTCATTTCATCCCTGCTTGATAATGTCATGTCACTTGCGCTCTCTAAGAAATTCGGTGCAACCAGATGGGGGTTGTTTGGAGCATTTCTTGGTTCGTTGTTCGGGTTGTTGGTAGCGGGTCTCGTCGGAATGATTGCAGGTTCATTCATCGGTGCGTTTGTTGCCGAGTTGATCATCATGAAACGGGCTGTCGGTGATTCTGCGAAGTCCGGTGCCGGAGCGGTTCTTGGGTGGTTTGTCGGTATGGTCATGAAATTCGCGATAGCCGCGGGATTGCTGGTGCTGTGGTTTGTGATTGTGTTGTAGCGTGTGCAGAGCACCTTTACGAAGTCCGGACCGCACTCACCGTCACGCTCTTCACTCTTTAATAATTTCCTCTTTCTGCTCTGGCTTCTGCTCGGTGACCGGTGGGGCGTCTTGTCCCCGCTTCTTTTTCACAACAAGCAGTATCAGGATGATGAGAAGCAGAAGCGGAACGAGACAGCAACACATTAACAGCATGCAGGGTGAAAAGACCGTCGACTCAAGAAACGGCGAAAGGATTGGAAAACCGAAGCTTTCATCATCGAGGTCCTCAAGTTCCTGGATAAGCATATCAGGGTCAAGTGGTGCCGAGCCATCGTTGGGAACTGGGGTTCGACCGGTTGGTGCCGAGCCATCGTCGGGTGATTCGCCCGGATCGGAACCCGGAACATTTCCCGTCGGCTCTGAATGATCTGCAGGTGTTCCGCGATCGGGGATGTCTCCTTCATCATCCGTATCCGGGGTATCGCCGGACACATCTGGAAGTGAGTACTTAATGTTCAGTTGAGGCTGACCGGAAATGTCACCTGACTCTCGAGAATTAAAGCGCCGCATGTAGCCGGTCGTCGCGGTTGAATACAGCACGAGTCCGTAATTATTCTCACCTGTCAGCCAGTTGTCGACGATATTTTTAACCTCAAAACCCCACCACAAGCCGCTGTCGCACCCCGCCTGCCGTGCAGGCCCAGCGGTAAACGATGGCATGGTTTTCCAGGTCACCGTCCCTTCCGCCCAATTTGACGTTACCTGCCCTGTCCGTATCTCGTTCGGCGACATATCACCTTCGCACAGGACAAGATTGCTCCTGAATCGTGCAGAAACGATCGTTGCGTTTGCGGGTATCGAGGAAATGTCGAAACGGACAAAGGAATACCTGCCATGGGTCGTCGTTGTCGAATATGCTACCTCAAGCGAGCTCATTGAGCCGTAGTTTGTGCTTTCCTCGCCTGAATACACAAGCGCATCGGCAACGGGATACAGATCAAGGATAAATTCAGCACCACGAGCTTTTTCGGGAAGGAACGAGATGAAGGAGGTGAACAGAAAAAGGGTAGCGGTAACGGTTGCCGCGACTTTCATGAAAACAAGCCTAAACGGCGCGGGCAGTCTGCTTTTCATACACATTTCAATGAAGAAATTACTGCATCCATAGTAGATGATAGTTCGGGAAAAATCCAGGAGGAGGAAGGGCTTTGATTAAATGCGGCGTTAACTGCGGAGGTGACTTCGGGGGGTTGTCGAGATTCACGATAAATATATCATTACCAGCATCTATTCCGAACAATAATTAATTACCGGACTTAGTGTACAATTCCATAAATGGCGCGACCTACAGATATTGATACATACATCTCTGCCCTATCTGCAATGGAAACTGATGAAACCCTCTTCAATCCATACCGGCAGGTCTGTCCGATACATGACAAGGGCGATGCTCCCCGGATTCGAAGGGAGAATCTTGCCACACTCCTTCACGTACATGCACAGAGGAATACCCGGACACTTATGGTGTTTGAAGCGCCAAGTTATGCCGGTGCACGCAGGACAGGAGCACCATTCGTTAATGAAGGGATGTTCCGCGAAATTGAGCATATTCTTGGAGTTCACACAGAGTTTGAGAAAGCAACGAAAACTCCATCTCAGTCAGCGCTCACGACCAGAATCGTCTGGAATACACTGGCTGTGCTTGGTCCTGTCCCTTTAATTCTCGAGACCGTCCCTTTTCATCCTCACGAACCTACCAATCCGATGAGTAACAGAAAGCCTACGTTGCACGAAATTCTCATATTTGGCAATCATCTCGAAAGAATTATCGAGATATTCGATATTGATCAGATCATTGCTGTCGGAAGAACTGCAGAGCGGGGACTGAGAAATCTTGGTATTGAGTGCAAGCATGTACGACATCCAGCGCAAGGGGGCGTTAGAATTTTCCGGCAGGGTTTGGAGTATCATCTAAGGAAAGACGAAAGACCGGTGGTAAGGGAATGATTATTAATGCTATAGTCAATCCATGGTTATCGGGAGACTGAAATCAGGTGAGTCTGTTATTGACAGGAAAAATACACATCTCACGCCCGAAACAAAAAACATTATTGAAGAGGCGCTCGGTCGTATTGTGTTCCCCGATAATGAACAGTTTCACATATCTACCGTGAAATTCGACCGCGTTATCGGCACGTGCAATGTGGTGAAGCTTCGAAAGGGAGATGTTGTTTTCTATGCACGAAGGAGGAACCGGAAGGGCTTATCGAAATTTGCAAAAAATCGAACCGGCATTAAGAGAAAAGTGTTAACGGTAATACTGCTGAAACCAAAGAGTGACATTTGTGTACTGGTTACAGCGTTTGTGGGAAAACCCGCGGCCAGAGAACCATACGATCCACGTGTCACTTCGGATGATTTGAAGTACTGGAAACACCACGCCCTTGTTCCAAATTTCTCTGAGATTGTGACGGGAACAATAATCGAGAATCCTCCAGAATATTGGAAATTTTGAGAAGAGTTATCTGGATACACTATGGGCTGGCAATCACTGCTATAATTACTCCATGCGCAGACAATCGCAGTTCCAAACCAGGCCTACACCACCCGAGCAGCAGTCCATTTTCTGGAGGCCCGACTTGAATGAAGCGGAACTATTGAGGGCGCGTGGATTTCCGCCAACGAGGTACGAACAGACTCCATATGCCGACCGGATCCGTCAGCACGTTGAAGAGATCATAGCGCTTGCAGATATTCCTCCCGGAAGTTTTCTCGCCTCTTCGCCCCAAGAAGTCCGGGATTGGATGCACGATTTGTCGGGCAGTATGCCTGAGCACACGCCATTTCCCTACGTAACGGGGGGATTTGAATGCGGTATACAGCATGAGGGGGTCGTGTCACTGGTGGGGGAGTACACAGCGCCATGGAGTCCATACTTCATAATGGGACTTGAGCCTGACCGCTGGATCGAAGAGAATAAGACCAGAGATCCGGTGGTTGATCTGGAAAAAAGAGTTGCCTTCTGGCGTCGTGTCCTTCCATCACCATCCTGTGTATTTGTTGTTCCACCGGGCACTACGGATTATGACGAACTTTCACAAATAACGGGAACGTTCAGACATCCAAATGCCATCCATCTTGGCTATGTGGGAGACACCCCCTCGCTTAAAGAAGCTCGCCGTCACAGGGCCGCCACCCCCCGACACTTTTGGAACCTTGCTATCGGAGTAGATCCCCGGGGTATTGTGCAGGGCATAATGGTAAACGACTAGCACACGTCAGACCTGCTTTCGGGTGGGCTTGATATGTTTATGTAGTATTCCCCTCCCCGCTCATCACAAACCCCCTTGCATTACCGAGCGCAATGAAGCCGTTAAGGTCCAGCACGCAGTTTTTAATTCGGCAGTCACTATAGTTCACTCCTGACAGATCGGCCCGATCGAAGTATGCACCGTCCAATTCACACTTTTCAAATAGAGCTCTCGTCAAATTGCTGCCCTCGAAACTGACACCCTTCATTCTACAATGGTCAAAAATTGACGAGGTGAGATCGACGTCTTTGAATACACATCCGCTCAAGTTCCACGGTTTCTTCACAAACTGCTCACCGGCTTTCGTCTGGTAAAAGGAGCACGATTCCATAATCGCACCGCTGAAATCGCACTGAGCAAGATCAGTGTCAGAAAAGTCGAGGTAGCTGAGACGACTGTCTGGAAAACGACACTGGTGGAACGAGGTGATCTCGAACTTCACGCCCTGCAGATCGCACTGTCGAAAGGTGCATCCGTTAAAACTGCTGAGTTTAAGGATTGCGCCAGCAAACACACAGTGCTCGAAGACAGCATCCTCAAAGTC
>JAQVGB010000035.1 GCA_028696915.1 Candidatus Dojkabacteria bacterium
CGCAATTTTCTGAAGAACAGGCCCCATGGCAGAATCGGCAAGTAGTGTCCCCATGTGAGCCTCAACTCGATTTCCACCGTTAAAATTGTTTCCCATCTATTTGGTTGCACTAATAAGTAGCACCACTCATTTCCTGAGATTTTTGGCGATGTTTATAGAAATAAGTACGGCGAGGGGTATTGTATCCCATAGTGGAAGTGTGAGCAAGAAGAGGGAGGCGGTAGCTGTTCAACTTCATTTCCGAACTCTGGCACTCGGGAGATCAACCATTCCATGGATCTTCCGATGAAATGTGGATGCCCATCTCCACATCCCTGCCCACATATGTATAATGAAGAGTTCACGAGGGGTACTGACTCGATGACGCGAGCCGAAGAGAAGACGGCCCCAAACAATCAAATTCTCAAAACCAGCACATGCCGCTCAGAAGTAACAAGCCCAGGAGTACCAAAGCAAAAGCGCGCACCATCCTCTCCGGCATCATCAACCTCTACACCGTGATCGGGGTTATGCTCATCATCCTTGCAACACTCCTGTTCGTCGCACCAATCCTGCCCTACCTCTGGTACCGTCTCAATACCGATGCGACCGAGCAAGAGATAACGACCATCGAAACCCCGGTCGATCAGACGGACACCACGCCACAACCAGATCCGCACCTTGATCCACCGGCCGAGACCGTTACCTTGCCACCATTTGACCCTGCATTGCCGACACTAAACACTCTGCTCATCCCGTCAATCGGCGTGGACAGTCCGGTCCACGAAGGCACCGACGCGACGGCGGCACTCGAAAACGGTGTCTGGCGTGCACCAGAGTTCGGGACCCCTGAAGATACAGCCACAATCATCCTCGCCGCACACCGGTTCGGCTATCTATCGTGGACCACGGATTTTCGAACGAAACGATCGTTTTATAATCTGCCCAAAACCGGAGTGGGGGACCGGGTCGAGATTATCTGGAATCAACGAAAATATATCTACGAGATCTACCGGGCAGAGGACAGCACCGCGATCGTCGACTACGACGCTGACCTGGTCCTCTACACCTGCCGCATGTTCAACTCGCCGGTGAGAGTATTCAGGTATGCACAGAGGGTGGAATGAGGAGAGAACAGCCCGGATTTACACCCTCCGATTGGACCAATCCCCGTTGTAATCTAAACGTCTTCCCCATTAAAATCATGCAAGATAGCTGATATTTTCGTAGTGATCTATACGATCAAGACGACCATCATCCCGGATCTGCACGCAGACGGCATCAATACGTGCCGGTCCGTAGTAGTGGGTCAGATATTGATACAGCTCGGCCATTTCGATCAATTGGTTGATTTTTCCTTTCCCAATTGAGTCTTCCGGCGTCGTTGTCCCATCCCCGAACCGAGTTCGTACTTCCACAAACACGAGAACATCGCGATCTTTCATAATCAAATCAATTTCT
The DNA here is from genome assembly GCA_028696915.1 of Candidatus Dojkabacteria bacterium. Lineage (GTDB taxonomy): Bacteria > Patescibacteriota > Dojkabacteria > SC72 > JAFGCJ01 > JAQVGB01. The sequence continues at coordinate 1,441 of JAQVGB010000035.1, forward strand.
CCACACGACCGTTCAAAATTGCGCTCAACAAAGGTAAAACCCTTCCGCTCAAGAAACGACCTCGCCAATGACTCTCCACGTGTCCCAAGTGGAAGCCCGCTCTTACCCCTATTGGCCATCATACCGTCTCGTCCGATACTGGAGTGCTTCCTGCACATGCGGCCGTTTGACGATAGAAGATCCATCCAGATCAGCAATCGTACGCGCGACTTTTGCAGTATTGAAATATGAGCGGGCAGACAGACAAAACTGCTCAGCACCGGACAGCAAGGTGTCACGTGCCTCTGAACTGATCCGTGACAGGCGAAAAACAGACTTACTCGTTATTTCCGCATTCATGTTGATTCTTGTCCCGATATACCGCGCTCTCTGCATTTCCCGCGCCTTCCCGACACGATGTGCGATCGAACGCGATGACTCAATCCGTGAACGGTCACGAGCGGCCGAGAGGGCAGCGATTGGCACCGTATCGACATGCACGTGCATATCGATACGGTCAAGGATCGGGCCGGAGATCTTCCGGCGGTAGCGGTCTATACTAAATGGCGTGCACTGGCATGTGCGCTGTTTGTCACCTAAAAATCCGCAGGGACAGGGGTTCATCGACGCAACAAGTGTGAAGTCTGCTGGGAATGTCAGCCGGCCTTTACTCCTTGAAATGGTCACCATTCCATCTTCCAACGGCTGTCGCAGTGCCTCAATAGATGCCTGCGAAAACTCTGCGAATTCGTCCAGGAATAGAACCCCCCGATGAGCGAGACTGATTTCGCCGGGCATTGGTTTGCTTCCGCCCCCGATGAGCCCGACCGTTGATGTCGTATGGTGCGGGGAACGGAATGGGCGGTCGATAATGAGCGACCCATTCGGAGGAATGTTACCGGTCGCCGAATAAATCTTCGTAACCTCCATTGCCTCACTATCAAGAAGTGGCGGCATGATCCCCGGCAGAGACCGGGCGATCATCGTCTTACCTGCGCCCGGAGGACCGGACAGGAGCATGTTGTGACCACCGGCGGCAACGATTTCGGCGGCACGTTTCGCAAACTCATTGCCAATAACATCGCCGATATCGAATCCGATCGCCTCGTTGATCCGTTCGATAGACGGCTTCCGCACCAATCGGCGATCACACGGCGCAATGGCCGAGTGGCCTTTGAGATGGTCAATAAGCTGGCGGAGCGTTGCGACCGGATACACCTCCATATCCGGCACGGTCAGCGCTTCGTTCGCGCAGGTGTCGGGCACAAACAATTTGCGATATCCCGCCTCCTTCGCATAGAGCGCCAGGAGGAACACGCCTCGCGTATGACGCAGTGACCCATCCAGCGACAATTCACCGAAAAAGAGCGAATCACCAGGAATCGGGACCGAAAGAATCGAAGACAGGATCGCCGCAGATATTGGAAAATCATAGCATGAGCCCTCTTTCGGTATATCTGCCGGAGCGAGGTTCACCACGATATGTTTTCGGGGAAACGACACCCCGGAGTTCACAATCGCAGTAACAACCCGTTGACGAGACTCATCCACCGCTTTGCTGGGCAGTCCGACGATGTGGAATTTCGGGAGACCACGACTGAACATATTGACTTCCACTTCGACCTTTATTGTTTCGAGTCCGATATTTGCCGCGGAAAGTACTTTAATGAGCATAGAAGACTCCTTCCTGTTCGACAATCTCCCCCTGTTCCTGGAGTTGCATGACAACGGTGGATACCGACGATATCGGCCAGCTCAGATGCGATGCTATTTCACTGAGTGAAAGTGACGATTCTCTCAGAAGCGACAGCACGTGCTGTTGTTCGAGAGAGTGGGGAAGCGCTTCACGAGTGAGCGATCCACCATTTTTCCCAGACCGTCTATCGTTGAGCAGTCCCTCATGTTCAAACGTTTCCAGGACCTCGTGTGCCGACCCGACCGCTATCGCCCCTGACCGCAGAAGCGCAAGAATTCCCTGACCGTTGTCCTCAAAAATCGAATTGGGTACGACCAGCAATGGTTTCCCAAACGATCGGGCGTAACCTGCCGTCATCAACGTGCCGCTGTTCTTCGCCGCTTCAATGACCAGTAGCGCATCGGACAGTGCGGCAACGATGCGGTTCCGGCGTGGATACGTCCATCGGGCGGTGGGTGTTTTGCCCGGGTACTCGGACAGAATAAGGCTTCCGGAATCGATAATCTGAGCATACAGGGAGAACTGGTTCGACGGATGTATCCTTCGAATTCCACAGGGTAACACCGCAATTGTTTTGCCCCCGCACTCGAGCGTGACTGCATGCGCACATGCATCGACACCGTTCATGAAGCCGGAGACGATGGAAATGCCCGCATCTACGATCTCAGGAATGATTGTTTCAATCACCTTTTTCCCGTACGGCGTGATCCGTCTGCTCCCGACAACACCCAGGCATCGTGAGAATATGGTGCTATTGTACGCTCCGCAGTAGTAGAGCGTGGAGGGTAGCCCGGAAATATCCCGCATTTTGACCGGGAAGTTTTGATCTTTCTTTGACACCGTTCCCTCCACGTTCAAGACAGTATCACAGCCGATGATAAATCCGCAAAAAACGCCCGTTTTGGTAATAAAATGGTCATGAAGCTCAAACGCATCCATACTCCGTTGTACCTGACCGAAGGAACCGCGCTATCAAGGTTTCACCTTAATCATCGGAATACAGTGAACACAGGAAAAGTACTTCTATTAACGATTGAGCGCTATGTTCGGCGCTTCTTACCGTGGTCCTCCACGTCTTTGATCCTGGCATCGTGATCCGCAAGCATATTCGTATGCTCTGCCAATAGTACCGCGTGTTCCGCTAGGTTCAGCTTCATTTCCGGCATGATGGATAGATCTATTTCCTTTCTGAAACCGACGATTGCATCCTTCATTGAGACAATCTGCCGTCTGACATCACTGGTTATCTCCGATTTCACCCGCTCCTCGGATAGCCGTATTTCCACTTTGATGATTTCTCGAACACCGTTCCAGATTTTTTTCAGATCCCGATCTGTAAGGGACATGTTGTGAGAAACTGATTTTAATCGAGGGGATCTATTAGAATAACCACATACGTATATCCGTGGCCTCTGGGACATATGTTACTCCACATCGGAGGACTTCGAAACCCGATCCACCCTACGGACCCACGAACTAAATTGTGCTATGGTGATTTCGGCGAGAAATGAGCTCTACCGGGCGAAGATGAGCAGAGAAAGACCCATAACGTTGACCTTCGGGACAATTTACACTATACTTCGCTTATATTGTTCTCACCTGCCCGGGCTTATTTACTAATCAATAATAAATTTGATCGGTACGTTTTTATGAGCGCTTTGTGGGATACGATTAAAGAGGGGGCTACCCAAGGACTTAGAGTTCAGAACAATGCAGGAGCTCAAGCCGCAGGCATCGTTTGGACCGGACTGACGAACACAGTCGAAGCCGCACTTCAGAATGAGGAAGTAAGAGGCGCAGCAGTTGAGGCTATAGCTGGTGGAGTTAGAGCAGGAAGAGATTTTGTCGTTGAAAGGATCAGAGGAAATTTCGATCAACTCACCGCCGATGTCGGAGAAGGTTTAAACGCCGAAAATGTCGGACTTTGGAGTGCCTTGAAGGATCGGGTTGTAGGAGGATCAACGGGTCGAAAAAAGCTTCTGCGATTTTGTCTTGCAGGAATGCTCTGGTGCGGATTCACCCTCGGCTCGTATATTGGAGCAGGCGCAGTCCGTGTAACAAGACTCAAGGAGGATGCTAATATTCAGCAAACAGCCGGCGGAATACGACGTGCGGTCGCTGGTCTTCTCACCCCAAACAGACGTTTTGATCCGGCACGAATTGATCACGCATCAAATCTTGTAACCGACTAAGTAAGATAGGGCCCTGCCAGTAGACATGAGCACAGGAAGTCCATTTCATATCCTCTCTCGTGGTATCTACGCGCTTTTTGATGGCGAACTTATTCCCGGAGAGGTTAAACCCTCGGTTCTTCAAACGTTTTCTGAAGGAATATCAGAGATAACAGACATTTCACTTGATTCAGAGGCTCAAAGAAGTGCCACTGCGTTCAATTCCTTAATGAATAGAATTCGGAACGGAGATAGTGCCGCGTTTGATGAGATTCAGACAATAATTACCGAGCATCTCAAATCACCGGACATGGAACTTCTGTACGCTGAATACTACTCCCAGATGATCCCGGTTCTCTTCTCAGCAATACCGGAAGAGAAACACGAAGAGGCACACGAAATACTCAGGGGTATTGGGATTACAGAGGATCTTGTCGCTCGAGTTCACAAAGCGTATGTGAAAATGATGGAGAGAAAGAGTGGATCCCAGCGCGGGAAAATAAACCCATAGTGTTGACCTGCGTGCCGATTCTTGCTACAATTCTTCAGTTCAGGTAGAAATTTTAGTTGTAACTCTTTATGCAATGAAGAAACTTATCGCGGTCGTCACTGTCGCGATGGCGGTAGTTGCCGCACAGGCGGCTCCTGTCATTGCAGCCGGTGGAAGTCCCTATAGTCCTTACGGACCGTATGGGCCTCATGTGCCGGTCCCCACTGACTTTGGTGACGCCAACATTATCGTCCTTGCCGGACTTGCGTTCTACGCAGGCGGACTTGGACTGCTCTCGTACTCGAAATTCCTGAAAGCCAAACTGCTTTCAGTGACGGGGCAGAAATAACGCCCTCCACTATTGAGCACATACTGCCCACCATGTGCTTTCATTAAATTCTGCAACTCTTGAGTGCGCAGAATTCATTAAACTTTCTTTTCTTTCGATGGAACTGACGGTGATCATCCCGGCATACAACGAAGAGAAGCGGATCGGGAAAACCCTCCAGCACATCGGGTCGTTCTTCAAAACGATCGAGGCGAAAACGAAGGGTAGACTGAACCGCACCAATATCGAGATCATCGTCATCGTCAACAATACGACCGACAACACGCTAGCCGTCGTGAAGCAGTACAGCCGAAAGTTCCCGTTTATTTCTGCGGTCAACGTGCCATTCTTCACCGGCAAAGGTGGAGCTATCGCGCTTGGCTTCGAGCTGGCGAAGGGCCGGTATGTCGCATTTGCCGACGCAGACGCTTCGTCCGGTCCCAAAGAGATTCTCAAGCTCTACAACGCAATTACCAAGGACGCCGAGATTGAAGGGATCATCGCAAGCCGCTACGTCAAAGGCGGCCGGATCCTCGGCTATCTCCCGCTTTCGCGGAGAATGTTCAGCCGCGCGTTCAACATGATCACCCGGCTCGGCTTCGGCCTGAACTACCGCGATACGCAGTGCGGGTACAAGATCTTCAAGGGCGAGGTCGCCAAACAGTTTGCCAACAAAATTTCTACCGTCGGCTGGACGTTCGACCTGAACTTGCTTTTGATGGCGAAATATTTCAACTATTCGATCAAGGAAGTCCCTGTTTCGTGGCGTTTTGCCAAGGGATCAACGCTGAATGCGCGCAAGGCGTTGGTGAGCGTCACCAAGGAAATTATCACGCTCAAGAAACTGGAGCTTCGGATGTTTTGGGACAGCTTCATTAACCGGACGTTCAAATCGAATGTAGAACTCATGGAAAAGCGGGCGATGTTCCTGACGTCCGAGGATTTGTGGGAGCGCGCCGCTACCCGCGCGATTCTTCAAAAACTTGCGCAGGACTACAGCATTCATGTCTTTATGCCGAATGTGAGCAACAAGGATATGTACGAGCGTATCGGCACCATCGAATTCACCCGCCGGGGAACCGTGCGGTCGTACCCGTACTGGTTTGCGGTGTACTATCCCGTCTTTTTCAAACGGATGTTTTCGTCCGTCTATTCATGGAATGAAACTGCACGGGCCGGATTGTCACGGCTTTTGATGCCGTACATGCCGATCACGATCACCAGCGGCTCTGTCTCGTACAAAGGACAAAGCTACAAGTTGACGTTGAATACTCTGCGCCAGCTGTTGGCTGTTGCGGGTACACAGGAAACGCTGGTTTCGAAAAAAATGTACGCGTGGAATGCGGCGAAGGTAGGGTAGGGGGGATGAATGGTTGCGGAATGCATTCCCGTTGACGTCTGAGCACTACGTTCGGCGCTTCTTACAGCGATCCTCTAAGCCCTTGAGTTTGATATCATGATCAGCAAGCATATTCGTATGCTCTGCCAATAGTACCGTATGGTCCGCTAGGTTCAGCTTCATTTCTGGCATGATGGATAGATCTATTTCCTTTCTGAAACCGACGATTGCATCCTGCACTGCGGTTATTCGCTGACGGAATTCCGCTCGAAGGTCCTCCTTCACCTCGTCAAGTTTCTGAGCAAATTCTCCTTTTGTGAGGAAGTGCTCGAGCATGAGCGCTTTGTTCTGGGAAACCGTGTCTGCTAATTCTGATTTCGTCGGAACCTGTTCCAGAAGCGTGGCACTATTCTCCGCAATTGCATCCTCCATCTCCGTTTTGGTCGGAATCTGCTCCAGAAGCGTGGCACTATTCTCCGCAATTGCATCCTCCATCTCCGCTTTGGTCGGAATCTGTTCCAGAAGCGTGGCACTATTCTCCGCAATTGCATCCTCCATCTCCGCTTTGGTCGGAATCTGTTCCAAAAGGCGCTCGTTATTCTCTGTTATGGCATCAGCAAGCTCAGTTTTCGTCGGAATTTGTTTGAGCAATTGCTCGTTGTTTTCCGAGATTCTCCTGCGGACAATCTCATCGATTTTTTTGAGGTCAGAGACAGAGAGCATGGTATTCACAGCTTAGGCTACAACAGGAAAAGGACCCGAGAAACGGCTGCTGCTCTTGATACATGAGCCGTTAGATCGCCCTAATTCGTAGCCTTTCTGCGTCAGTCAGGTTAGGAATAAGTACCGAGGGGTTTTCACAAGTATAGCTGACGACCGCGGGAGCGCGCAAAAAGAAAGGGATTTGGTAATGAAAGGGTCATGAATGAATCAGAAGTTGGGATGGAGTAGAGGGATAGATTCGATGGATACGGGGAAGGAGTGGGGGGCAAGTAGATTACAATCACATGAGTCTGATGTAACAGAGCGGTAGAGAGATCATAAAGAGAAGCAACTGTCCGGGCAGGCGAGATGGGGCAGGGCCTGCCCGGACAGAAGGGGGGTGGCTATCGGAGCTTGATTTTCGGAAGTCGGATCTGGATAGATCCACTTACGCAGAAGAGCTGCCCGAAAATCCACATGAGGAAAAGAGCTCCCAGGAGCGCTAGGACGAGCGCCGCGGTCCTTGCCGCGCAATTAGGACTCCTCAGCAAAACAACAACGCTGATGAGCCATGCCAATACCATGAGGATGAAAGCAACCACGGTAATCCAGCTTTCGGCCTCTTGAAGCGCCCTAACAAGATCATCAATCATCGATCACCTCCCTTTTCGATTTGTAACGAACGCCAAATTATACCTTAATTCGATACCAAAATCCACACTATAGGACTACCTTTACCGACACTTTTAAGAAATCCTCCGACCTCCCATTCCTGAAATAATTGCTTCCGAAAAGAGCACCCACGTACAACCCATAGTATTGACATTAAGTGTAAATACAGGGTATAATCTTATTGTCTTATAGTAGTAAACTGCTCTTTACTAAAAGAATACTCTATGCCACCTCCAAGTTTCGTTACAGTCTCCTATTATTCCTTTCTGAGGGTGCATTTCTTATTACACTTATTGCGATAAGAAATGTCTCCTCAAGTAGGGGACGTTCTTTAACAAGCCAGAGATACCTTGACGTATGATCTCAGTCTTTCGACTGGATTTGTCAAAATCTTTGGCATCACCTACTGGTAATATACCGATGCAGCAGACATGAACCTTCTGGAAGGCAAGTCTGTTGCTTGCTCCACTCGGGCAGCGATCCACATCGCTTCCTAAGTGGAGTCAAGCAGCAGCGAAGAGAAAATCATGCCATAAGGAGGCAAAATGAAGAAGCTGCAGTTCGGTCGGAAACCCATCGTGTTGGTCATGATCGTGGCCTTGCTCTGCGCGTGTACCGGCGAAGGCGAGTTCAAGTACGTCGGGCCCGTGAGCAGAAACGCAGGAAAGGTCACCATGGAGGACACCGCATTCATGCGGTGCGTGTCAGACAAGTGTCTCCTCGAGCAGGGGGGGATCACCATTCTGATGGAAACCGGCGACATCGCCATTGCCAACGGTCAGGTGCTGGTCGACCCCGTCACTTTGGTGTACACCGGCACGCTCGAGATCGTTGAGGCGGCAAACGTCCAGGCGCGTATTGGCGATCTGTCGTCGAGCCTGGGCATCACGCCCACCGTGGGTATCAGCCCCACCGTGACCACCACCCTGGCAGCCACCCCGGCCCCGACCGCCGTGAGCGCCTATGCCCCCGGACAGGGAAACTTGGCGGGGCAGCCCGAAGCGGTCACCGACACCACCCAGGGAACCTGCGAGGCGCAGTTCCCAATCAAGTTGGTGGAAAAGGCCGCTTTGGCGGGATCGGCACGCGCCG
>JAQVGB010000036.1 GCA_028696915.1 Candidatus Dojkabacteria bacterium
ACTTATTTCCCACGGGATGAAAGGTTGCATTTGCTCGAGCTATCAATTCTTCTACTCTTTGGGCTCTCGCACCGTGCATTGTAACAAAAGTCACAGCCGAAAATTCCCAATATCCCACACAATGCCAGAATATTCTTATATTCCCGTCAGGATCCAATATGAAACGTGAGAAAGGCGCACGGAAATCCCGCTAACCCATAGCGCAGAAAGCTTACCAGGAGGCCGTTTATACACTATACATTAGCGGGATTGGGCAAACACAACCACATAGTTATGACCGTACTTCTTTGCGCATTTCGGGCAGGTCGTATAGTAAAAGTACATTTTTCCGACAGTTTTTCCCTTCTCAGACACATACGCCTGCATCTGGCTGATCCAGTTACGAATCTCACTGAACGGGCCGTCAAACACTTTCGTCATGTATGTTCCGGACAACGTGACATTATCCGCTTCCGGAACGTCCTTTGTCACCGTAATATAGAGCTCGCTTTTCCAGGGGGACGGATCATACACCAGCATCAAAAACTCAGAATCCGCAGGCTTCGCGCCCGCCTGCTCAATCATTTTCCACATCCGGGCAATCGTTTTTCCAAAGACACCGGGAAGCGGGATATGTAGAAATTGTGGGATAGTTTCTCGTATAAATTGCTTGTTCTGCCACACAACCTCTTTTTCCTGCCACGGGTCAGGATTAAAGGGTGGACAGCAAGTTTTTTCGGCATCCTGATGATTGTCCAGATGATTATCCATGCATATACCTGCGTGAATTTACATATTTCATCATAGCACGTCTGGTATGACCGCAGCATGCCTCCAGGCGTGAGCCCGCAGTCATACACCCTTTTGAGACATCCAGACGCCCGTTCTGCCACGACCTCCCTCCCACGTAATCCTTACCGTATTCAAATACAAACCAAGAAAGATCATTACGGACGGATGCTAGCATGATTGTATGAGTATCAGGATTATTCTATTTGTTATTATTTTTGTATCTTCGGCACTTGGTGTCAGCGCTGGATCGATCCTGTTCACAAACGGTCCCGATCCGTCTTCTCAGGATACCGACAGAGACCGTCAGGACGAAACTTCTGAAGAAGCTCTCGCTTATCCCGAAAATTCCCCGGATATTCCATCCAACGACCAAGCGACAGCCGACGCTGAAACACCCAACGTGCCGCACGCAAACCAGACGGATACCGGTAAGCCTTCTCCTCAATGGGATTCTGACTGTGGGTCTGAAATCAGCGCTACGGTACCGTGGGGCGCATATACCGGAGGAAGCGTAGCGTCAGCAGAGGAATTCCGAGGGAAAATCGGCTCTGACATGCAGTACCTCGCCACATTTGTCCACTGGGGAAACGAAAACGAGTTCCCCGAAGAGCTTGCCATATACGCGCGGGACAACAATATGACCCCCGTTATCTATTGGGAAGCGATGGACTATACCTATGCGGGACCGTATGATCCACGGTTTTCCTACGATGCAGTTCTGCGGGGAGACTGGGACAGGTATATCGCTGAGTTTGCACAACGAGTCAAAACGTATAACAGTACTGTCATTGTCGTGCTTTTTGAGGAAATGAACTCGGACTGGTATCCCTGGTCCGGGATGACAAACGGTAATACTCCACAAAAAGCGGTCCTCGCCTACCGTCACGTCCGCGACCTCTTCCGTGACGTTCCAAACGCCCGTTTCGGCTGGACCATAAACAACGACTCCGTGCCGAACACCACGAATAACACACGGCTCGCCTACTATCCCGGTGACGATTATGTCGATTACGTCGGTGTGAACGGATTTAATTTCGGCGATCCATGGCAGTCATTTTCAGAAGTGTTCGGCCCGTCACTTTCAGAGCTTGCCACCCTGAAAAAACCAATTTTCATTTTTTCAATGTCCTCCGCCGATGGTGCGCGGAAAGCGGAATGGATCAAAGACATGCTTACCGTACAAATTCCCGCTCATCCGGAAATCGCCGGCTGGATCTGGTTTAATGAAGATAAAGAGGCCGACTGGAGAATATGGTCTGATCCGGACTCACTACATACGTTTACCCAAAGTGTCTCAAGGTACGAAGAATGAAATTTAATTCATGCCTAACCCTTGTCCAACCGTCACCACCCGAATTCCGCTCTGCGAAATATAGTTGACGATCTCCTGTAGAAGTGCTGGTGTTATGCTGTATTCCCCTCCGCCCGACTCAATCCCATGGAACATGAGTATCGCCCACGTTCTGGTTGCAAGCGCTTCGTCTATCCAGCTTTTCACCTCATCGGCGGTTGTTGTCCGCACAACGGCCTTCCGTTTGAGGAGGTACGGACTCGTGTTCTTGTTGTTTAACCCATCTTCGACGGTCATTGCGGATCGCCCGCCGACGGAAAACGACTCTCTGACAATTTGATTGGCCAGAGCGTTGTACTCACCGTAGGGATACGCATAGCTGGCAACTCCTGCAATCCCGATTGCCTGCAGGTCAAGAAACGCGCCAGTGATCTCGTCCCGCATTTCAGCCTCTGACAACAGCGGCAGATGTGGATGCGTCCGGGAGTGCGCACAGATTTCGTGCCCCTGCGAGTATGCCGCAAGCACTTCTGTGGTAGTCATATATCCCGGCGCACCATCCATATACCCGGTGATGATGCACTGCGTGCTCCGGATTCCCGCCGCATTCATGATCGGAATTCCATTCTGGTACGTCGATTGCCACCCGTCATCGAACACAAGAGACACCGCGCCGCTTGAATATCTCGATTGATCGGCTACCTGTTTCAACGATACATTGTCTATCGTCAGGCTTCCGGCCTGATTGATCAGATGGAAAACCGTCAACGAACTGTATCCCACGGGAACCGTTAGATCAGCTGATGCACTCGCCCACCCCGCAGACGGCCCCGTTGTAGCAAGATCGACATACAGCAATCCGCCCTGTGCGTCACGGTACTGCACAATAATGGAGCTACCGACCGTACTCATATACATATCCTCGAAGCGGTACCGCTCTCCAGCCGTGACCGGAACATCCTTAAAATACCACTTCGCATCTCCGTCAGTGTAGTCCGAGAGCTCGACACGAGCGGCCTTGCTTCCGTCAACACCGGTTTCGGGATAGGTGAAGATCGCCGTATTCGTACCCCAGTTTCCCTGGTACCAGTCCTGCGGGGTTACTCCATCCGCAGATGTTACTTCGAGAAATGGGTTCGCTATAAGATTTTCAGGGTCGACCGGTGGCTGTGGCGGAGTCGGTGGGTCCGGGTCGATGGGTGGTTCAGGATCGACAGGAGGCTCAGGATCAACTGGTGGTTCCGGATCGACCGGTGGTTCCGGATCGACCGGTGGTTGAGGTTCTTCAGGAACACCGCTTTGCACCAGTGAAAAATCGTCCGTGATGAGAGTTCCGTTGCTTCTGAGCTCCTGGAAAATCGTTAATTTCGATGCATGGTCAGGTATTGTGAATGTCGCCGAGGAATTTGTCCACTGTTTCGCACGAGCATACTCCTGTAACGGAAGCATCACGTATGAACCATCCACCAGCTTCACCCGTGCGACAAGGAAGCTTTTTGTCGTCGACCGGAACCTGTTTGAAACCGTATACTCCGCGTTCGGCTCAACCGGAACTTCATTTGGAATCCACTTAGCACTTCCATTTTTCCAATTCATCACTTCTACACGAACTGCTTTACCCCCGTTATTCCCTTTGACCGGATACGAAAAAATCGCAAGGTTTCGTCCAATACGCTCGCGGCTCCAGAACTTCGGATTTCCCGGCCGGAGAGGGTCTATGGTCTCCATAGATGGATTCGCGACAAGATTTTCGGAAAGCGACTGCGCCGTCGAAACCGATGGAAAGATCATTACCACAATGGCCATAACGGCGACAAGCACCGACAGGCGAAACTCACGGAAAGAAAACACCATCTTCATGGAAATTTCTCAAATGAAGTAATATACAAAAAACGAACGAACCCAGAATCCGACTGGCCGGAATTCAGGATTGAAACATGCTTTTCTATGACAGGATCCATCACTTCATGAAACTCCGGCACGGCTCGATCTGAGCGATCAATTCCTGAAGCAAGAACCCGCATGTTCGGATCCGGAGACCACATCGGTACCCCTTCAAGAAACCTCCCGATCACCTGCACGTTCGAGTTTTTCCCCATACTTTTCAACACGAGCGTCCCCGCACTGGTCAAAACGACAATGGAGGTCAAAAAGACGACAAACACCGAGAACGTCCGCCTCCCGTATATACCCTTAGACCGGATAACCGGCCTTTTTGCATACTTCAAAGAAGCTCCGGCACTGCCAAACAGAACCAGTAGTATGTGAACAATTAGTGATAAACCGGGAACCGGTGTCATTATGTCATGCTCTGATCAATGTTAACTCTCCGGATAAAGAACCATCCTTGATTGGTTTTTCTCAGGATGATCTGCCGGACAAACTGCTCGATAAATACCCATGCATTAATGTGCATAACCGAAAGGTACAGTAGAGGGACCAACAGAAGGTCCATCCTCCGCTCCTTAACTGCGGCATAGATCGACTGCAATACAACAAAGAAAAACAGTACAAAAATCAACTGGAGGCCCAGCTGAATATTGATGAGTGGTATAAGGAACAGAAGCACCGAATACACCAGTCCCTCAACGTACACAAGCGAAAGCTCGAGCATCCGTCGCGGATCATCAAAAAGATCGGCACTCCAATGCTTTTTTAAATTCTGCCAGCCGCCGCCATACCACCGCCGCATTTGATTGATATACGAGTGGAAATTTTCTGGATCCTGCGTATACACGATAGCCTCCCGGTCATACTTGATCCTTAACCCTTTTTTGTGGAACCGGTAGGTGGTATCGAGATCTTCCGTCACGGTGTCATGATCAAATTTGATGTTTTTCCGGAACACTGCCGTCCTGAATGCACTCGCCGCCCCGGGGATCACCAACATAAATTCCAAAATATCCTGTGCCCGTTTGTGAATGTTCTGCCCGACACTATAGTCGTAGGCACGGCACGCGGTCAGGCGGTTGATTCGAAGGCTTCTCACATACCCCCCGACCGCCGCAACTGACGGATCCTCGAAATCCTTCTCAATTCGTTCTACAAACCGTTTATCGAGAATAGTGTCAGCGTCCGTCGTGATAAACACATCACCGTTGATATGCGGAATGCCCTTCTCCTGTGCCTTGCTCTTGGTACCACCGGCAGGATATACAGTGATGACCTCAATCTTTTTTCCAAATGACTTAAGGATCCGTTGAGTCCGGTCCGTGCTTCCGTCGTTGACCACAACAATCTGGTCCGGTTTCCGCGTCTGGTTCAGACATGACTCGATACACGCCCTGATCGCCTTTTCTTCGTTGTGTGCGGGCAGAAGTATCGATAGCTTCATATGGACATCCGGTAATATTGAAAGGGATCGATATCGCAAGGGATCGATATTGCTGACCGTTCATCCTACACAGCCACTATGTAATCTATATGTGACGAATATAGGAAAGTACACGGAGGAGCGCGGGGAATGGTTTTGGCAGGGAGAAAACATGAGAGTGAACGGAACGTGTCGTCTCCCGGATATTGTTTGCGGAGGTCCATTGTTACTTGAGGTCAGGTTTGTTTATAATGACAGAGAGCGCAAACTGCCATGAGCACACCAGCACGCACAGACAAAACAGACTTCGATCCGGTACGCAGACAGTTCCTGAGCCTACTTGCAAAGACGGGAATTCTCGGCATCCTCGTTCTCCTGTTCACCCACCAGCCAAAGAGCGTCGACGCCCTGACGTTCGGAGCCTCAGGACTGACCACTCCGGTTGGCGTCAAGCCGCTCGGCGGTTCTCAGACAACCGGCTCCGTATCCCTGGCCGACGCTGACACATGGTATCCAGTCCCCTCTTCCGCATTGTCAGATCGGGTATTTCTGATCCTTCACAACCGGTCCGGCACCAGCATGTACTGGACCTTCGACGACAGCGTGAACAATTCGAGCGGCGGACTGATGTTCCCCGCCGGCGGAACAATACAGCTCGACGTCAACCCCGACGTGACCGTGTATGTCAGATGCCCGAGTGCAGGTGAATCGGTTTGGTATGCTGAGAGCCAGTCATCGTAGGGGAGGATGTGCATGATCTTGTCCAGAGCAAATCACATTACATTGCTAACTTTGAGATCGTTCGTCCTGAAAAGATATTGTCAGACGCGAAAAGCCCAGCTTGCCGAGAAAGAGCCGAGTGAGGAGGAGTTGGTGGAGTTTGGGAAAGCTAATCACGATTACTATATATCGCATGACAGTTTTGAAAAGAGGCTAGTTGTAATAAGTGAAATTTTAGGAGAATAATATGTCGACATCATTTAATCAATTGGTAAATGCTAGTAGGGTTTATAGATATTCCATCACAACCACAGGAGTTTCTGACTCTCTTAATGGGGATATTACGGCAACTGCTACAACAATTACTTTGAACGATGCTTCTGGATTTGCTTCAAGCGGCAAGATACGCATAGATTATGAAGTTATTTACTATACAGGTAAGTCTGGAAATGATTTAACTGGTTGCCAAAGGGGGTATGAGTTTACAGGAAGAAGCGGTTATCAAGGCTATATAGGTGAGGGATATGCTCATGCCGATACTACTGCGGTTGACCAAGTAACGACTGCTTATTCAGATAACTTTGCTGAAGAGACCGCCTTTGATTACTTTCAGGATTCAATAGAGGTTGGAGATATTCTTTGGTTTGGGAGGCATGGCTGGCTATTTAATGATATTCAGGTTCAGGTAGGAACGGCTTTGGCAGCAGATGCCATTACGCTTGAATGGCAATATCATGGGTATGATAGTGGTGCGGCTACTCCAAGCTATGGTGCAAACTGGAAAGATTTGACCGTAACAGACAATACTACTAATTTTACTGTGGTTGGGCAAAATACGATTACCTTTGACCCGCCCGATGATTGGCAAATTCAGTATTGGACCTCTCATGGCAGTGTTAGGCCAAACGAACAACAACAGTGCACGTGGGTAAGGTGTCGTGTAACGGCCGTAACAAATCCAACAGAAGGTGGAGCAAATGCGACCAATGAGGTTCAGGTGGGGAATAATACACTAGAAGTGACAGGGGGAACATCTGGGACTCGGCTAACTTTGGCTGATGTATATGATGATGATGTAACGGCTGGCTGGGGAGTAGTAACAGAAAGAGAGCAATTCGGTGGTTCTACTGCTGAAAATTCTTTGAATATGTCATATTACACTATAAATGCCAACTTAAAGATTGGTGACGGTTCTACTCCCACTTATTTTGATTTTAAGAACCATGATATTTGTTTTCTTAACCATTGTAAGTTTATCCAAACTACTGCCGAAAGCGATAGTTTGTTTGGTACACAGAGGGACACTTATAATGCAGGGTTTAACGGCCCCTTCATTTACCTTCAGGCTCCCATAACACAGACAGAACCTTTGTTATTTAATGCAGGGACAATCAACGCCTATAATTTGAGGTTGCGAATTGGTGTTTCCACTTGGTCTTCATTTAATGTAAGACTTGATAATACTAATGCAACATACATCGGGTTGAATCTTGATTTGCCAGAATCTCAACAGGCAATCCCATATCTTCAAGGAACAACGCTTCGTGATTGTGTGTTTACGGGAAGTATTCGCAGCATGTCTGTTGATGCCAATACAACTATTGATGGAGGAACATTTTGGGTAACAGGCTTTCAGGCTATATCTGGTTATTTTCGTTATAGTGGTGGTAGTCAATTGATTATTACTGATGTGGATGCGTCTGATGTTTATCCGACATACGATGAGGATAATGGCGCTCAATGCCATGTTAGGTCTTCAAATACCCATCTTGTTTTGAGGGATTGTAAGGGATTTAGATATAAACCTAATATATATTGGAATAATTATAGTCCTACGCCCAAGCAGAGCCTGCAATATGGCCTTAGTTTGAAGATTGTGGATAATAATAACAGTGCGATAGAAAGTGCTGATGTGGTAATTACTAACCCAAATATATCAGACATAGAATTAACTACTGATGCTAGTGGTGAAATCACGACACAATATTTATATTTTTGTGATTCATACTATAATGGAAGCGTGGTTGGGTATTGGGATACGGCAGATACGATTGATTACTATGGGAATTACACCATCACCATCTCCAAATCCGGCTACATTACCCAAACCCACAAGATAACGATGAATGAGAAAAAGTCTCTCACATTCACGCTGGAACAGGCAAAAGACATCAACTTCAGCCGCCACGGAAGGATAACAACGCAATGATCCCCACCAATGACTCGATCCGTTCAGCCCTCACAAAACACCAACCGAAACCGACTCTGACAACCAATATACAATGACATCCTCCACTCCGCCTCCCCAGCCAACCGAAAACCCAGACGACCTCAAGCAGTTCCTTCCCCACATCGATCAGCTTCGCAAGAAGGCACTCTCCGTCGCCATCGTGTTCCTCGTGTTTTTTGCCACAGGGTTCCTTCTTGTGAACAAAATCATTGCACTATTTCTTTTTCTCTTTGACCTCGACACCGTCACGGTTGTCCTTTCATCTCCGTTCGAATTGTTCAACATTGCCTTTTACACCGGACTTTTTCTTGGGATCATTTGCGCTACACCGGTACTGATGTACCAATTTTTCTCGTTCATCTCGCCGGCATTCCCACATAAAAGTTCCGTTCGCATCATCACCCTCATGCTCGTCAGCGCTGGACTTTTCCTGACGGGATTTGTCTTCGGACTGCTGATCATGAAGACCGTCATTTCGGGCTTTTCTCATAGTATCACCACAGACATCGAAAACTACTGGAATATCAGTTTGTACCTATCCCAAGTCATCGTGACATCAGTACTGATGGGCGTCATTCTTCAGTTTCCACTCGTACTCGCTTGTGTGATAAGATTGGGACTGACCGATACGCGAAGACTGAGGCAGTCGCGGAAAATGATCATCCTCGGGTTGTTCATTTTCGCGGCACTCCTGCCAACGACTGACCCGGTATCGCTCATTTTGATAACTGCACCGATAATCGTATTGTTCGAATTGACATTGCTACTGCTTGATTACAAGAAGAAAGGAGGTTCCGGATAATGTTTGGAAAAATCAGTCCCTGGGAAATTCTGGTGTTACTGCTGATCGCAGTCCTGCTGTTTGGCGGTAAAAAACTGCCGGAACTCGCCCGTGGTGTGGGAGAAGCGTTCCGCGAGCTGAAATCGTCCTTGCGCGATGACCATTCAAAAAAAAGCGAGCCTAAGAGTGTTTCAAAGAAATCATAATTCGTCCCACAAACTGCCGCAGATGAACTCATATCGCTGGCCGGCACTGCCGGTCGTGATCATTCTCATCATGACAACCTGCCTTTCACTCCTTTTGCTTCCTTTGTCCGTGAACGGTGAGGCCTCGTCATCATACCAACGGTGCCAGGTCGACACCAACTGCACTCTCGGCGAGTACGTATTTGACAATGAGGGACAACCAATTTCCAATCAGATCTGCATAATTGACATCCGCAACCCAAGCGGAGAGCTGATCGTCAACGACGCAATGATGATCACCACACCGGACGGCTGGCACTCCTATACCGTCAACCTCCCCTCCCCCACCGGTCTGTACCGGGCCCTCATGTACTGCAACAATGCAGGGGATGTCGGATATCTGGATAAAAGTTTTATTCTCGGGACGACGTTCGAAGACATTAACGGAAATATCAATGATCTTGGGACCACAGTCGGCGGGATTGGCTCAGATGTGACAGACTTGGGCACGTCCATTTCTGATATCGGATCCGATGTCACAGGCCTGGGAACTTCCGTCGGTGATATCAGCACACAGATCTCGAATCTCGGTTATT
>JAQVGB010000037.1 GCA_028696915.1 Candidatus Dojkabacteria bacterium
TCGCAGGGATCAATAGTTATCGTATACGAATCAGGAAAATTCAACGTGAACAATTCTGCCTCATGATCGGAAGGAGGAGTCTGTAAAGAAATGTGAGCATAGCGGTTATAAATCTCCACATAATTCGAACCTGGATCAATAATCTGCATAGATTCAAGATCCGGCACAATTTTTACTCCGTTAAAGACATCCGCTCCATATGCTTTTAAGAGACTGGCATAGGCGTTATCCCCAAAAAACGCCCATGTTCCATCCCCAGAATATTCGACAATTTCATCAATTCTTTCATCTTCAAATACGTTCAAGCCTCTCGAGACCGGATTGATGCTTATGGATGGAAGAACCAATAACGAAGCACAGGCAATCACGACACCATACCGCTTCTGCTGTAATGCTGTCGTTAAAATAAAAAACGTGAGAGTGATAAGCCCAACGATCATAAATGTTATATAGTTTGTTTCGAGTCGGACCATGCTCACCCCAAGAGCCAAAATCCCGATTGACACCACCAGTGCGAAGGCTAAATTCAATTTTGATCGCAATTTTTCAGTATGTGAAATTCGACCCAAAGCGGCAATCATCATTGCGGACAGAAAAAGATCACCCACCCCCAACGCAAGCATTACCCGTGATTCGGGAATTCTTGAAAATAGCGTCGCCGTACTAACAATCTGTGGCATCCCCATTATCGCCCATGCTCCAAGCAGAACCACCACCAGCACCAAAGCAAAAACACGAGGATCCCTTGGTATCCATTTTCTGATCACTGCAGCCATATAAGCAAGACACAATAACGGAGAAAGGAATATGAAACCACTCGCTTCGCTGACATTTCCGAAACGTGCCGGAAAGAAATTCTGCTGAACAGGAAATGTTAAGTAACCTCGAAGAAGTTGAGAGAGAGAGAGAGAACCACCTACCGATCCCCTACTCCCCGGATATACCGTATTCGCGGCAAGGTGGATCGTTTCCCACGTATCTCTCAAAAACACCGCCGTAATAATACCCGTCGAGATTAACATTAAAAAAAAAGTAACACTCCGAGTCACAAGTATACTCCGATTGAACAGATGGTTCCTGTTTTGAAATATTCCCACGACCACCAGTGCAAGCAAAAGGTATCCGAGCGAAATTTGAAACGGAGGATATAAGAACAGAAAAAAGTTAACAGCAAACAGTGCCGACAGTACGCCGGCTATTGCAATATGCAATTTTCGTTCAGAGAACAGCAGGTAGTGCACGGACACCGTCAAAAAAAAGAAAATGCCTGTCATTCCAGCTACCGACGAAAACCACCACTGAACATAAGAAGAGAGGAAGAACCAAATAGCCCCCGCAAGAGACAGATAGAAATTGTTCCGTGTAAGGATCAACAGAACAAGAAATGCTCCTACGAATAGTGAAACAGCAGAAAAATTCCACTGAAAAACATAGCCCCGTTCAGCTCCGAACAGGAAATAACCCCACATTTGCGGCCTGAATAGAGTCGTTATGTGAGAAACCGGAAGGTTTGAAACAAGCGGGGTTTGACCAGCTCCAATGTTGCTATTTGATTCAGGAAACCCCATTTCTGCTTGGGAGAAGCTATTTGTTGCATTCACCCGCCACTCGTCGGAACGGATAGATTTAGGGGAACCCAAAAGCACCCCATCTTCGGGAGCCGGCACGGGAAGATAGCGATTCCAGATCGGAGCCGAAGAGGTGTGAAGTAGCGCAATGACCGAAACAATAAAGATCACACTTGATACGAGCAGGATAGCTATCACTCTGGCATCAAATCTGATCAAATGCTCCTCAGAGATCAACTCCCCAACCCGGTTCAAATTCCTGAATAATCGTATCTTTCTAACACACGTAATCCTTTTCATAATAGCGTGCCATACATCGGTGAACCGAAATAAAAACATAGATATGCTTCCCCCAAGAATAGCCATCAGCCCCGCAATGATACGGTCCATGCGTAGCAACTCCGGCATTTCAATCAGATACTTGGCAGAATAGGGAAATTCCCCATTTTCAACGGAAGAAACGGTGGGCCAAGATTGAACACAGTGCTCGTGTTCAAGAAACGTCTGTATACAAAACGTCAGTGGTTCTGCACCCGCTTCCCGCTGAGGAATCTGAATATCAACAAACCTGACCGACTCACGGGGAAGTACAATCACCACATCAGAGCCGCTCCAAGCAGTATTGGTTAACGGAGAAGACGTAATGACCGGGTCTTCCTGAATAACATTCTTAAGAACATATTCTACCGCCGGATACCAGGACACGACGGGTTGTATCTCGGACATAGCTTGCCCAAAAGAGACTCGAGCGGTGGTACCGGGGTGAAACATCAGCCAAAAGATGCCTAGGGTAGCTAGTAAAAATCCTGCAGATACAACAACCACATTATGTTTACATCTTTTTGTCAGTGGCATCAAATCCGTCAACACGCTTGCATTAACTCTGTATAGAAAATCGGTTTCTTGTTGAAGGAATAATATGTGAGAGACCGATGAATGTCCAGAACGGCAAGTCTGCTATTTTGATCAATAAATTGAGATCGGATACTAACTATACTATATCCGAGACGACACATTCTCATTGGAGGCAAAGATCGCTATAATCTGGTACGTCATAATTCCATTCGCTCAAATCATGAGTTCAATAGCATTTTTCCTTGCGTTTCTTTCACTGTTCAGGACAACCGTAAGAAAAATGAGCATTGAAGGGTTCGTCAGGTTCACATCTGTGATTTTCGCTGTTTTCATTTTTTTGGCATTCTGGATGAGCTTTGGCGGAATCCCTGTTAACACAGGTTCTTTCGCAGTTACGACCATAATTCTGATGGCAATTGCGGTCCTCATTAAAAAGTGGAAACACAAGACATTCTTTCCCGATCAGAAACCGGAATTCGAAAAAAAACGGAATCGCATTGCCTCCTGGTTTTTGGTCCTTGGAACAATCGCTGGAGTCATTCTTGGGCTTGTGTTCCTATTAACCGATATCACAGTGCCGCAATATGTATCAATCGACGCATCGGTTCACTTCTTATTGGGAAAAAAGCTACTCATTGATGAACAACTCCAATATTTTTCACGAACAATCTTTTTTCCGGACTCGCCGAATATCCATACCTATCCCTATGGTACCGCAGTAATAACTGCTCTCTTCATGAGGCTGACGAATTTTTGGGACACGCTCGTTAGCTATCAAGTATTCAATTGCCTGCTGCTGGGTCTCGTCAACGGCTACGGTCTCTTCGTTCTGCAAAAAATATTTCGTATTAAACGTCCGGCTATAGCAGGCCTGACTTTTTTGCTCATTTCTCTTGGATTTTTCCTAAACTTGCACATCATGGGGTTCACGTCCCAATTGATGGGACTGTTCTTCTTCTACACCTTTCTTGATATATATGTCTCATACAAGTGGTCATGGTGGAAAGCCGTAGTCCTGGGTCTCCTCGCAAGTGCCGTACTGTCGACTTATGTTTTCTGGGCAATTTTCCTTGCAGCTTTTGTTACTCTCGACCAAATCATTTTTCTTCTCGGACCAGGACGTGAACAACGGCGATCACACGTTCCGCTCATAATTATCATGGCAGGAACAGCACTCCTGTTATCCGCTCACTACACGTATATGCTCGTAACAAGCACGTTCGTTCAAATGAATTCGACAGCAGATGGACTGGCGTATAAAGTGCTCCTTGCAGACATACTGATCGGACTTCCATTTTTGGTAGTATATCTCATGCGGTCAGGAAAATCCTTTCCGAATTTCAAACGGAACGGACTTCCGCTTCTGGTTGCATCAACGATCTGCACCGGTATTCTTGGAATGCTCTTTAAAACCGGATTCATGCAAAGTTATCCTTTTGCAAAAAGCTTTCCATTGGTAATTCCCCTTATATATGTTGCCTCAATGAAGGGTCTGGAGATTGTGATAAATGATGCAAAACGGTGGGGAAAAGCACTTCAGTGGTCAATGATCGTTATGATCGTGTGGATTATCACAACTCCATTTTTTATCGTCGATTCAACATTTAATTATACACACTCACTCCCTATTCGATTTGATGATCTGGATATTCAGGTTTATTACTTGTTTTTCTATAACGGACAAAACTTCATTAACGGAAATGTGCACCCGTATAATATTGGGCGCTCCTCCGCGCAATTTGCCCGCAATGTTCGTCAATATATCCCCTCGGATATCAGCAAAGTTTCCGTGGTTGCAACCGGGGATCACTGTCTGTGGTTCTATACATTCTCCGACGTCTGGACTCGAGACATTCCAGACCAACTACTCTTATGGACACCGGGGATCCTTGACTATCAAGCTTGGCTTAAAGACCGTTCCAGCAACTATTTGATCATTCTAAACGACGATCAGGCTTCAAGTTGGATCCGTGACAACGATTTCGAGTGGAAGGATTATGAGGTCATCTATGAGCTAGATGAGAACTATCTGCTTGAATACAAAGGAGGTACCGATTAGGAACCCCTGCTGACCGGTCACCTCACCCAATCATTGGACGATTGATTCTTTCCGTCCCTTACTGCTTTGAGTGCGCTTTTCGGATGGAGCGATTTCAGCGTTCATGACACGTAGTATACACAGCTCAAGAACCCCTATTTGTAAGGGTTTTGTAAGAACCCGTCGCACAGTACGGTACGGACGTATTGCCCTCCGCTCCGCTTCGTGCTTTTATAGAGTATCTTGAGAAAGGAGGTGTACCGTATGGACGAAGTAATTGCACTGACGGTCGAGAAACGGGACGGCACTACTGAACCGTTCGACCGCACAAAAATTGAAGCAAGTGTCACCAGTGCGGGTGGCACGGCAGAACAAGCCGAACAGGTTGCTGATCACGTGGAATCCTGGGCACAGACCGTCGAAGCCGGATCAGTCAAAGCTCTCGACATCTGGAACATGGTCATCGAACAGATGAGAATGCTCAATCCTGCCGCCGCCGAAACATTTGAATCATACCGCCTGTCAAAGTAATTCCCTCTGACGTTTCAAAAAAGCACCGCTCAATCCGGTGCTTTTTTGGCAAAAAACTGGAACGCAACATAGATCATTTTTTGCTTTCTTCAATCTCTTCACCATCACCCGTCCCGATGATCTACCACAGAGTTTCCTCCTCCAGCACAGAAGCGTCGACCATCTCCCAAATTCTATCCACCTCGCCCCGGATTCCGTCAAATAACCTGATTCTCTCATCATTCGCCGGTTGTTCATAGCAGAAACGGCCCTCCCCATTTCTTCCGGGAACTTCTGTCATCGTCACCCCGCTCCCCATACTGAATAGATGTACGGACCACCCGCTCTCCGGTAATGAAATGCGACACTGATACTCACGAACATTCACCTTCTTTCTATACCCCCTCCGGTACTGGATTCCGGATATCAGATATCGGAATCCGTTTTTCTCATATTTAACATGGACCGTTTCCTCGATATTCCTTACCCAGCCCAATTGTCCTTCCTGATCAACCGTGATATCGAAACATGCAGACCGCCGGAATCCGGTCGTTGGATCACACATCGTGAATGTGAAAAGTTTACCGGGCAGAGCGGCTTCCAATCGCCTCTGAGACACGTTCACCGTGCAGTTCAAGGCTCCAAAAATATCATCGGGAATTTCACAACCGTCAACAGGCGGCACTACACCCGGCTGGGCTTTCATCCAATCAACCGCATATGCTAATAACGGAAACTTCCACAGGGGCAATGATTTCTGTGCGTTTTCCTCAAAGGGTATGTCTCCCAGTAACGGCTCCATCTCCAGTTTCCTTCAATAAGCAGACTGATACTCGGCCATCCTCATGCCGACTGGAATCAGACCACGCGTATCTCAACGCCCCTACTCCGGCACCCAGGTTCCCTGACCTTCTTTGACAAGCACAAAGTAGCCGCGGTCGACATTGATCGGGAAATCGAACCCATACACGACGTCATCGGTTTTCTGCACTCCCGAATACCTGCTTGCCGCACGGCTCCACTCGGTCACGTTATCGACATTGATCGTTCCTTCACTATCTATGCTGTCTATCAACGTCACCGCAGTATACGACTTTGCGCCACCATTTACGCCGATCAGATGCCATCCGGCGCTATCGAAAGATACCGGAGCAGGTTCGACAAGATCGTACCCGGCATACGTCGATGTTGTCGCATCCGGAGTGAACACGACATACCCTCTGCCCGGAACGACCGGGAAGCAGTCACCGACAACCGGACTTTCAATATCGGTATTATAGCTCGTCACCTCAAACCGTCCGCTCTCGAACCGTCCGAGTTTCGAAATTGTTCCGTCACTCGTCCGGTTCAAGTTCAGGATCAATTGACAACTGTCTGCTTCATCCGGGAGCGCGGAGAGTGAAACAAAGTTGTATCCGGGGCTGAGCTCAAAAGCAACCGTTGTCAGTTCGTCGTCAACGACGAGCTCCACGGTCTGCCCTTCCACAACAATCTGCTCCTCCCCCTCGTCCCATACTCCATTTCCATTGGAATCAATATAGAAGGTATACTGACCTTCCTCGAGAAGAACGACATTTTCTGAGCTTCCTTTGCCGGGAATCTCGATATCGTACACCCCATCCGCCTGTGGACTGATCACATACTCATCAGTGACCGTGTAGTTCTGCGCCGCAAACACCTTGGATGGGAGTATGCTGGCAACCAGTTCTCCAACAGCATTGAGCAATCCTGACGATGCCGGAGGCGTGACCGGGATCGGACGCGGACCACCAACCGATATCGAGATGGAAGAACCATTCCTCACCGCCGTTACATTGGGAGCCGCACTAACCTGCTCCTGCACTGCCGGTGTGGAATCAGAAATACAGTGCCATTCTCCATCTTCGTTCTGTTCGAAGTGGCATGGACGTCCCATGTTCGGAGGGCTATTTTCCTCGCCGGGTTTCGTACACGATCCATAGGTCGAGGAGCACACGAGCCCCTCCGCACAGTCATATCCCGGAACTCGGGGTGGAATCGCAATACAACCGTTATCCAAGTAATGGATCTCCTGTTCCCGCCAGTCAACAGCATATGCCCCATAGATTGGACCACTTTTGTTTTCCTCTATAACTGAACCTGACTTTGGAAGCGCGTAACAGATCGGTAAATACGAAACACCTGCAACATTTGCCCCACCTACCGTACTGGCAGAGGGATCCTCAGAGCATGATTGAAAATCAAGGTTGTCCAGCATTCCCTGATAGCCCTGTATCTTTGTGTTATTCGAAACGCTCACGCCACCCGACCCGGACTGGACGGTCACCCCGTTTTCCGGCGTCTGTCCATAGGTCACAATGAAGATATTATCTTTGATCGTCCCGGATGTGACATTATTCAGAAGAACCGTTGTCTGATGCTCGCCGACCAGGTTGTTCTCCATCACGATACTTCCTCCCTGCATCCATACACCGTACACCGGATAGTGCCAGAGCGGAATCGGACCTATCCATGTCGGATAGTCAGCTTTTACTCCGTCCACCCCGCAGTGGTTCGGGTCCACACCCGGCACTCCGCAGGGTTGCCCCATAAATCGCTGGTTATTAATCGCATAGAACGCATTGTTGTACATTTTTATGTCGGAATTGAGACCCGCGACACAAAACCATCGACCAGCCGTGTGCATCTGATTGTTCTTCACCGTGACATCGGACCCATTCTTGGCAAGCACACCTCCCGCCCAGAAACCAAAAATATTGTTCCGTTCAACAGTTCCCGTTGAATTGTCAAATAGTGCAAACGCGACCCGGTTAAACTCGACATCATCCCAGTTAGAGGTCATCTGGTTCTCAACCAAATCAGTATTTCTCCCCGAATGGGCATTGCAGTCCGTAATATCAACATGCGAGTTCTGAACGACAATGGTCCCGATCATGTTGTTCGGATCATCGTAGTAGGACTTCGGAAGTGGGTCAGTGAGATTTCCCTGCTGCATCATTTGACCGATGTACAAGCCCTCAATTGATGAATTTTTCGAATTGACGAAATGTAAAGCAGGAATGTCATGAACCCCCATTTCCATGTATCGGTATCCTCCACAAGGAATCTTCGCCACCTCTTTCAAATACGCGGCCAGCTGTTCAGGAGTCGCGTTAATACCGGGATGCGGCGGCCTTTGCTGAGTCGTCTCACAATAGCGGACAAGAGAAATTGTCGGTTTATGATAGGGAGATACTGCATCGACCTCCCCAATTAAGTGAACGCTCTGATTGATTTCCCTCGATGCCTTGCCTGATCCATTGTCGAGCAGAAGAACATGCGAAATACTATTATCGATAAAACGGGTAGCGTTGTTTTTGAATTCTTCGGGAACAGGAAGAAGCTTCAGCCACGATTCTCTGTCTGCGGTTGCAGTGAGAGCCGCCTCAAGTGTCGGAAAATCGGCATCGGGATAGACAGAATTCACCGTGTCTCCGGGCAAATCCTTCATATATACAGGGGACACGGTACACGGATCACTCTCTGTACAGGAACCAGGTGACTGTGCATAGGCCTTGGAGACCAAACCGCTCGTACCAGGAGATGACGAACTGACATCTTCTGACTCATCTTCATTTCGCACCCACAGCTCTCTTGCAGGAGAATCTTCGGTCATCGGGATCTCAACCTCATCCGACACCCCCAGCGCCCCCGCTTCGACATAGAGAACTTCAGTATATTCTTCGGAATTCTCCACCGGCATGATCTGACCGGCAGGAGTTCTGAGAGAAGAAAGGTCGATATACCAGCCGCCGCTCTCATTTGAAACACCGGAGAGAGGAAGAACACCCGTCCCAGGAAGGGGGTTCATGTATACTATCGCATCATCAACAACCCCTTCTGCGGACTTGATCATCCCATATGACGGAAGCGGCACCTGAAGATCTTCCAATACAGGAAGCGTTGTGAATGACCCATCCGACAGAATTGAAAATGACTCACTCATCAGATCCACCGGTTCCACAAAACGTAAACCGTCCCCGACACGGAAATAGTACGTTGTTTCAGGTTCTAGCCCGGAAATGGTCACATGATGGACATAATACCAACCCATCTCGGTTACTACCTCCGATTCGACGGCACTCAGATCTACTCCGTTGCCATCCGGATCCGACTCCTTTGCGCCCGTTACCTGCTTGATCTCCGCCGCAGATGCATCCCGGT
>JAQVGB010000038.1 GCA_028696915.1 Candidatus Dojkabacteria bacterium
GAGTTTTGCCCGTGCCATGGCGTTTCCTTGACCTTCCGGGACCACCCCTGCAAGCTCAAGAAGCCGTCCCGCCATATCGATCGCAAGGGATTCCAGCATCTGTGGCCTTTGGGGACTGCGTTCAAAGACCCTCAGAACGTCCCGGATTTCGAGCAGCGGTCCGACACCGTACCCGTCGGGGCTCAACGCTTCCCGGGGATAGACGTCGAGCACAATGCCAAACTGCCGGGCGAGATTTTCAAAGCCCGCCTTCACCTCTGTCAATTCTTCAAGGGAATGTACTTTTGCACCTTTCCCATATGGAATATCAACAAGCAGATGACTGACCTTCATTGC
Organism: Candidatus Dojkabacteria bacterium; assembly: GCA_028696915.1. Taxonomy (GTDB): domain Bacteria; phylum Patescibacteriota; class Dojkabacteria; order SC72; family JAFGCJ01; genus JAQVGB01. Next base: position 337 of record JAQVGB010000038.1, read on the forward strand.
AATTTTTTTAGCAATGATGCTGACCATATATTTGTCCTGTGACTCCATGTGCAGCGGCCGCTCAATATTGATCAAAACGTCGTCAGCCGGCGCAATTTGCATACTTCCACCCCACACCAGACATGCATTCTCTTTCTTGACCGTCTCTATGATTTTCTCTTTAGGAAGGGTCACCGGCATGATCACTTCGAGCATGTCAGAGGTCCCGGCTGGGGTTGTGATCGAACGAGAGGAGGTGTTGGGCACCGTCAGTCCAAACGATGCAACGATCGGGACCAGGATCGGTGTCACACCTTTCGCAGGAATACCACCAATCGAATGCTTGTCCACGATCTTCGCCGCCGGATCGCCATTTGAGAAATCAAGTGTATCCCCGGTTTCAGCCATCGCCTTCGTCAGGTAGTACACTTCCTTCTCGTTAAAGCCGGGGTTGTACGAGGTCGCGGCGAAATACGTGATTTCTATCGTGTTAAGCCGTCGGTTTGCAATATCAGCGATAACGGAATGAATTTCTTCATATGAAAGCTCATGCCCTTTCATTTTTTTGCGCACGCTGTCCATCGATTTCGGCGGACTTGGAATCAGGACCGAAATGACATCACTCGACGGAATACCATATTTCATCCATACCTCCTGATACATACCAAGCTCACCCGGCTCAACCATGCTGTCCGTTAAATCCACCGTTACATACAGACATACGTCGTGCCAGCAAATAAATACATTTCTTTCTGACGTGAATCCATACTCGTAGGCGTCACGTGTGTGCATGACAACAACAAGCGGATCGCCCGTCGAAATATCAAGTTTTTTGGTCCGAAAGTAGAACGACATGTCTGCAAGAACAGATAAATTACGTAGCTGTCAGTCCGTACGAATAGGTGACCAGCGCTTTCTGCTGGTTCGGCTTCGAATAGGTCCCCCACTTACCAACCGCCTGTGCGAGCTCCTCGTGATCTTTGGCATACTCCTCAAGCGATACACCGCGCATGTGTGCCTGCACCGCCTGCAGTGCGGCCGCCGCGCCACGCCGTGTTCCACCCGGATGCCCGTGGATCCCACCACCGAGATTAATAATGACATCATTTCCAATCAGTCTGATCATTTCCGGAATCAGTCCCGGGTGGACACCTCCTGAAGCGATCGGCATCGTTGGCTTCAGGTCGTGCCATGGCATTCGCATGGCATCGTTGACCTCGGTAACCTGTTCCGCTCCGCCCTCCATTTTCCCGATGATCGTGCCAGTATGGAGTTGGTCAATCCCCGAAAGCCGTGCCGCACGCGCGATTGGAAGCATCGCAATCCCGTGCCGGGTCCCGTGCGTGAATGCTCCGTGCATCGCACGGTGGCCGTGAAGGATCAGTCCGTAGTTCTGGTTACGAATGTGTTGGACACCGGAAAAGCCGACCGTAAGAATATCCATCATGACCGCGTGACCACCCTGCACTTTCACAAATTCCGCCCGCCGCTCCATCTGGGTAATCGGCGCGCTGATATTTGGAACATAGAGCTTTCGATTTCCAGTCATTTCCTCGGCTTTTTTGCGCATTTCCAGTGTCTTGATGATCCGCTCCTCGAATGGGTTGAACACCTGGTCGGTCAAATTCTCATCGTCCTTGACTACATCGATGCCCCCGACCCATGCGTCGAACGCGACCTGAGCGTGTTCGTCAGCGCTCAACCCGACCTTCGGCTTGATGATCGTGCCTAGAAGCGGACGCGTTTCGATGTTCAATAGCGACCGGATCCCTTCTATCCCGAATGCCGGTCCCATATATGAACGAACGTATGCAGGTGGAAATACGATGTCTTTGACCCGCAGATTCTTAATTTCCTTCAGTCCGAATACATTTCCGGACACATCGGAGAGAAGCTGAGGAACACTGCCTCCCTCAAACAGCGCGGTGGGATATGCGATTTTGATAATATTCTCCTCGTCATCGACAAAGAAAATCCGTGCCGCAAGCCGGTTGAACAGATCACTGCGCATTGTTGTCAAATCCGTCCAGGTCCCAATTGACGACTCTGCGGCGAGCGCTTCCGCTACTTCCAATAGGGACACATCGGACTCGACATAAAATTCCTCAATAACATACGAAGATGGATCGATCTCCTCCCCGAGGTGAAGATAGTTCATCTTTCCATACATCGGTGCATCAGGACAAAATTAGATCAACGCATACACACGCCGGCATTCCGACACTACACACCTACCACAGCCAGTTATACTGTTTGCCCATTTCCCGTTCAAGTTCTTCGGGCTTGAGAACTCCGAATTCGGTCACAAACCCGGTAATAAGTTCGTGAGGAATAATCTCGAAAGCAGGATTGATGATCTGGAGATTTTCGGGAGCGTCCGGCCAGATCTCTTCGGGACTTCGCATTTCAATTCTCGGACGGTCGTAGATTGTCGCAGGATCAAGCTTCAGAAGGGTCCCAACCACATAGACCGGCTTGCTGGCAAAATATGACGAAAGAGCAATCCCGTAGCTTCCGACTTTATTGACCGTATCTCCCGACATCGATATCTGGTCGCATCCGATAAATACCACGTCGACCGGAATATCCCAATCCCCTACCAGAAACGATGTCACCGCGCTGTCAACGATCATTTTCACATCAAGGCCCGCCTGCACAAGGTTTTTTGCGGTGATCCGTCCCTGGAACAGCGGTCGTGTCTCCGTCGCTACAACGGAAAACGGTTCCCCTTGACGTCGTTCATGCATGCCCGTGCACATGTGCTCGACCGTCGAGGAATGACAGTGGGTGAGCACCCCATTTGTGCCAGAAAACTTGTTCACACCGACCTCGACAATGTTCTTTTTCGCCCGCTCAAGCATGGCAAGAAACTCGTCCATTACCTTGAGCAGATGCTCCTTCACCCTCACAGGGTCCTGTTCTCCCGGATATCTGATACGATAGGTATTGAGAAGAAATTTCAGGCCGTTTCGTGCCAACGGCTCATTTGGCCGCGCATGCACAAGCTGAAGGCCGATCTTTTCGATTTCGGAAAGGAAAAGTTCTATACGTTCCGGTGTTCCGGAGTGCTCTTCAAGGTATAGCCTGATACCTTCAAAACATGACTGAGCAACAGCTGTTGCTCCTTGGATCTTCAGTGTTTCAATGTCCTTGATAATTGCGGCTATGTTTGTTGGTATTTCCATGCGGGACCGTTTCAAATATCTTAGCAATCAGCATACCATATACCCCTACTCCAGCTCCACCCGATCATACAGGTCAGGAACATACGTTTCGCGCTTCAGCTCATCCCTGATCCGTTCGGAGAACTCAACAGCAACATCCGGATCTCCATGCACCACGAATATTTTCCGCGGAGATGTGCCAAATCCCCTCAGCCAGTACTCGAGGTCTCCACGGTCACCGTGCGCCGAAAACCCACCGAGTGTGTGCACCTGCAGATTAAGCGGGTATTGACGGCCTGAAAGACGGATCGTGCGTGCTCCGTCGACAATGTCACGGCCTTTTGTCCCTTTGACCTGGTATCCGGCAAACACCAGGTGGTTTTTGGGATTGTCGACGTTGTTTTCCAGATGGTAGACGATGCGCCCTCCGGTGCACATGCCGCTTCCGGCAAGAATGACTATGCCATGCCGCGCGGCAAGCCTGCGCGAATCACGGAATTTATCGATGTAGCGCAGGCCATCGAACTGGAACACATGGTCCCCGCCCTCCAGAAGACGCCTGGCGTCCTCGTCAAAAAGCTCCGAGTGCCGCTCGAATATTTCAGTCGCTTTAATGCCAAGAGGACTGTCGAAATACACTTCGAGGCCGTCAGGGACCAGATGGTTCTCCGCAAATAAGTTCATTTCGTAGATAATCTCCTGTGCACGTTCGACCGCAAACGTCGGGATCAGCACATTACCGCCCTCACGTTTCGCGTTCGTCAGTATCGAAAGCAGTTCGAGCAGTGTTTCGTCCTTGCTCCTGTGCAGACGGTTTCCGTATGTCGACTCCACAACAACATAGTCCGCTTCCCTGACCAGGTCCGGGTCCTTCACAATCCGCTGGCCCGGCTGTCCGATGTCACCGGAAAAAACGATTTTCCGGTGCGTTCCGTCAGAATCCTTGGCCCACAGCTCGAAGAACGCGGACCCGAGAATATGGCCGGCGTCCCGCATCCTGAATTCCAAATTATCACTCAAACGAATGCTGTCGCCGTACGGATACGTTTCGAAATACTGCATAACGTCAAGCGCCTCTTCCGGTGTGTAGAGCTGTGCCAGTTCACAATCAAGCTCCCCCCGCCGGTGGCATCGCTCGGCATCATCCTTCTGGATCTGCGCCGAGTCCTCAAGAAGGATCCTCACGAGATCGCGGGTGGCCCTCGTCGCAATGATTTTTCCATGGAAACCGTGCTTTAATAGTACCGGCAACCTGCCGCAATGATCGATATGCGCATGTGTCAGAAAAACATAATCGATCTGACCGGGGTCGAACGGGAACTGGTCCTGATTATGTGCCGACGCGTCCCGTCCTTGGAACATACCGCAGTCGACCAACACTTTATGAACACCGGTATCGAGGAAAAAACACGATCCGGTCACCATTTTCGACGCTCCGCAGAATTGCAGGAACATGTAGTTGTCGGGCAGGTACTAACTTAATTTCTCTCTGCATCAGTCACATCACCGATATCGACCTGTTCATCCTATCAAGATCGGATGGCATAGGGCAAGCTCTTGTATCGTACCACTACTGCCCTGCAAGCTCGCGTGCCCGTTCAAGTAAACGATCTTTGTCGTTCTGGGCGGGATCTTCGATCACCTCATCCAGCAGTTTTTTCAGGATTTCTCCCATTTTCGGCCCGGGATCAATTCCCATCTGCATCAGATCATCACCACTGATTGCCAAATCGGAGACCCTCAGCGCCATGTCCTTCGCACGCACATCTGAGATCCGCGACTGCAGAAGCTCGATTTCTTTCGGCTGGAATACGGATTTCGGATTTGCCGCGGCATCAGCGATACGAAGAGAAAACAAATCATCAATGTTCTCTTCCCCTACCCGTGCAATGAACCGCCTCACCGCCGCATCGGTCCATTTCTTCGCCTCGTACTGCTCGACCTCTTGCTCAGTCGCACCCTCCGTGATCACCGGATAATAGAACATATGAAACCGTACCAATTTCGAGATCCGTTCAATTTCTGACCGGGAAAACCGCAGGCGCTTCATGATCTCACGTGCCATTTTCTCCCCTTCGAGATCGTGCCCGTAAAAGTGACCGTTTGGCATCGCCTTGCGCGGCTTCCCGATGTCATGGAAGAGCGCCGCCAGCCTGATGTCCACCGGAGCGGCGTCCACGGTACGCATCAGATGCATGAACACATCGTCAGCATGATACTTCGGCTGAGGAACATCCACCGCTTCAAGAAGCTCCGGCATGAAAATTTCAAGAAGACCGGTCTCCTTCATTCGGATGATCCCGATGGAGGGCTTGGCCGAATGTTTCAGCATCTTCACAAACTCATCACGGATCCGTTCTTTCGATACCATCCGTGCGACAGGAAGCGTTTTTTTAATCGCATTTTTCGTTTCAGGATGAATCTCGAATTCAAGCTGGGACGCCATCCTGCAGGCCTTGAACGCCCGCAGACCGTCCTCGGTGAACCGCTCCACCGGGTCCCCCACCGCCCGCACCACCTTCCGCTCCATATCTTGTTTGCCGCCGAAGGGATCATAGACCGTCCACTCCTTCTCTTCTTCACTTCCATCAAGCACATCCGAGGAAAAATCCAGCGCCATTGCATTAAATGTGAAATCACGGCGGCTCAGATCCTCGTCAATATCGCTGACAAATGTCACTTTTGACGGCCATCTGCCGTCGGTGTACTGTTGTTCGCTCCTCAGCGTCGTCACCTGCACCTCATTGCGCACGCCGTCCGCATCCGCAATCAGCACCGTCACCGTCCCAAACCTGATTCCCGTCGACACCGCCTTCGGAAAGATCTTGAGCATTTCTTCTGGAAGTGCATCGGTCGCAAGATCGTAATCGTCAGGCTCAATGCTCATGACCACATCACGAAGCGCCCCACCCACCAGATAACAGTGAAACCCTTCTTTCAAAAGGATCCGCGCAACCGACTGCACATACGACGGAATCGAGAAGCGCACGGTGAATGAATTTGATTGTTTCGAGACTGACTTGTTTTCCATAGTTCTTTTTGTTACAGGCATTATAGCAGACGAAAAACTCCTACAGAAAAGGTTACACCCGAACGCTCATCTTCCCCCCATACCGACACGCTCCTGCCTTTCCCGCGCAAATACCTGCCGTATTACATCAGCAACTGCCATCTCCTGGATCGTGATATCCCGTACCGGAAGCTGTGACAGGATTTTTGAAGAAATTGCGGCGACATCCGACCGCTTCACCGCAAGCACCACCTCCTCTTTTTCAAACGATACCACGTCCCCGAATTTCTCTATCCGCGCGCGCGCAACCCCGCCGGAAAACTTCAAAGAAACATACTTTTCATGAACATACTGCTCGACCAGCCGCGACAGCCCTCCGTCGTATATCAGTTTCCCATGATCGATCAACAGTATCCGCCTGCACAGCGCCTGCACGTCATCCATGTTATGACTCGTTAAAACAACAGTCGCCCCGTGTGACCGCGCATATGACCCGATATACTCGCGAAACCGCGTCTGCATCGAAAGATCAAGCCCTGCGGTCGGTTCATCAAGGAATACCACCCGCGGCGCATGCAGAAGCCCCGCGATCAACTCACACCGCATACGCTGGCCGAGAGACAGTGTTGCGACCGGCACCGAGATACAGTCATGCGCTTCAAACATCTCGGTCAGCTCTTCGCGCCTTTTTCGATACTCACGGTCCGCAATGCCGTATATCTCTTTGTGCAGTTTGAACGTATCCGACGCGGGTAGTTCCCACCAGAGCTGACGGTGTGTGTTCGAGATGAGGGAGATTTGGGACAGGAACCTTCGAGAACGGGAAAACGGCACTTCCCCATTCACGTCGATCATTCCAGCATCCGGTCGCAGAAGACCGCACAAACACTTAATCAGCGTCGTTTTCCCCGCGCCATTTTTTCCCACAACCCCCACCACCTCCCCGTTTTCCACCTCAAACGAGACGCTCTCGAGCGCTCGTACCGGTTCCCGCCGTCCCTTTCTATACGCTTTCGAAATATCGTGGACCCGAATCATGTTTCCAGAAGGCATCGACATTTCCGCCGCTACTATAAATTAAACGACGACTGTACCGCTATGGCCGTCTTAAACGACAGTTTCGCAACGTTACCGAGCGCGCCGTGACCGTACCGGGCAATAAATTCCTTTCCGGCGGGTATTACGTGCGACGCACCTTTTGGGAACTCCATGTCATAGCGGTCTTCCATCTCCCGTAATGCAAGCAAGAAACGTCCTCTGGCGCAAATCGACGCCGTCGCAACAGCTAAATCACGCTCACCATGATGCATCTGCCTGACCGGCATGATAAGGCCCTTCTCGGCAAACGCCACGTTGATCCTTCCGGGATCTTTTGAAAATTGGTCGATGACGACAACCGGAATACGCCCTTTTCCTACCTTTTTCTCAAGCAAAGACACCGCCTCAGCATGCTTTCCGGCAAGAAGGACATTCACGTTCCTGACAACCGGATACTCGCGGTTATAGTCCGCAGGAGAAACAACAACCTCACAACCAGCCGTGAGACCGGTAATCTGCTGTCTGAGCGTGATGGCACGGTCATCGGAGATCAGTTTCGAATCCTTCACCCCCAACCGGCGCAGTTCGTCAAACATCTCACCGCTTTCGACAAAGACGGCGCATACGACCAACGGTCCGAAAAAATCGCCTTTTCCCGCCTCATCTGACCCGACACGAGCCTCTTGTGATTCTCCGACATCGGTCTGCGCGCGTTGTCCTTTTTCATGCGTCTCCATCCCGCCAAGCACCGTACATATTTCTTCCATCCATCCCTCGTCAGTACCCTGAATAACCACTTTTCCTGACGAATACGCGGTTATCATACCCTTCCCCGGACGTGCCAGCTGGCACACAATCGGCGGACGAACAGACCGCTGTTGAAGTGACGGATCGCGGCGCACAAGGTCAGCGCATATCGCCGTTACATTTGTTTGTATCTGTACGACACGCGTTGTCTGCATAGAACGTTCTTGCTCGTATATTTCTTCCGATAATTGAAAACCGGGCACTTACTCTGCGATGCCGCCAGTCATACTCAGCGCGATGCCATCAAACATCTCAACGATATCGCTCAGTTCTGATGCACCGACAGTACCGGGGATTGTCACACCGACCATGGTCGCTCCGGGCGCGAACGGGTGGATCGGGAGTGCACAGGGTGCGGACAGTTCCGGATCGAATTCGCTTGGCGCACAATTCGCATCATCCTGTTTCCACCCATATGAATATGAATGATCTCCATCGTACATCTCGATACTTGTCCGGACCAGGATCCTTCCGCCGCTTTCCAGAAGCTCCTCATAGCCCGGCTCGAGCGTGCGCGGATACGCCTCTCCCACATCGAACTGCTCCCACATTATCGAGCCCTCGTAGGAAAACTCGACACTGCACTCGTCTCCGCCAAGCGCTTCACTGCCGATCACCACCGTCACAAAAGCAGGATAGGTGAAATCGAAATAGTAGTAGTCGTCAGGATTTCCCTCGTACCCACTGCACAAAAGATGTTGTGATATATACTCGTCCTCTTCCGCAGGCGCCTCTACAATTTCCTCATCAGGATCCGCATTTTCCGATTCCGGG
>JAQVGB010000039.1 GCA_028696915.1 Candidatus Dojkabacteria bacterium
AGCGATATGCACGATCCCCGTTCCCTCGCTGGGATCGACAAGATCCCAATCGACGACAAAATGCTTCACGTCTTTCTGTTTCGGAATGTGGGGGTAAAGTGTTTCAAATTCAAGTTTGAGCAGTTCTTTGGCCGCAACAGGCTTGTTTTTCTCGAGCCCGAGGCGCTTTGCCGATTCCTCAGCCACATACCATGTTTCACCATCGACTTCAGTGGCAACATACGGATGTTTTGTATTAATTGCGAGCAAAACATTCGAGGTGAGTGTCCACGGGGTCGTCGTCCAGACAAGGAAATACTCGTTTTCTCTGCCCGCAACTTGAAATTTAACATAGACCGAAACATCCGTGATTTCCTTGTAGCCATCGGCTTGCTCATGCTGGGAAAGCCCCGTCTCACAGCGAGGACACCATACCGTGGACGATTTGCTCTTGTACAGCATGCCGTCCTCCTGACACTTCTTTAGAAAACGCCAGATATAAAGGTTGTTCGTTTCGGACATTGTGTAGTACGAGTTCTCCCAGTCCATGAACATCCCGAGCCGGACGCTCTGCTCGGTCTGTTTTTGTGCAAACCGCTTCACACGGGCAACACACTGGTTGGTAAACTTGTCCAGACCGTAGTCCAGAATATCCTTTTTACTGTTAAAACCAAGTTCTTTTTCGACCTCAACCTCGACCCACAGGCCCTGACAGTCGAAACCGTTCTGGAACCGCTGCTCATAGCCCTGCATGTTCTTAAATCTCTGCCAGAGATCCTTATATGTCCGACCCCAGGCGTGATGCAACCCCATGGGATTGTTTGCGGTGATAGGTCCATCGATAAACGAGAAGTGCTTCTGTGCTTTTGAATTACGGGCCAGATACTTGCGGACGATGTCATTCTTTTTCCACCATGAAAGCAGCTCCTCTTCCATTTTGATGAAATTTTGTCGCTGGTTCACTTCCTTGAACATGAGATGCGGTTATTTTGAATTAATGCTAATAGAATCAACGTATCGGCAACTTCATTACGAATGAACGCGGGCACGAATGCCGGGCATTGGTCAGCTTTTTTTATATGCAATCCACCGGCGAAGCAGCTCAGCGGCGGCAACAACTCCGTCGTCGACAGCACCGATCAGGGGAAGCAGTGCCTCAGGAATCAAGTCGACCGGCGAGATGACATACAGCAGAACCGCAATCAGGGTCCAGTTATCCTTGATAAACGATGATAGCTTTTTCCGTCCATTCCGAGACGGTGTTTGCCCATCCTGATTGTTCGGCTGATTCTCCTGATCCACCGTAGTAACAATGATCAAATAAAAAATAAAGGCTCGTCCGTACACGCATGACTGCATGACATGTAAGGACGAGCCTTTAAAAAGCCGTGTTACCACCTTACTTCCAGGTCTTCCGACCGGGCACTTAACCTGCGAGATGTGGTTTCCAACAGGTTTCGGCTGTCTCGGGCCACCCGTCGGGTTCTACTTCCGCTTGCGTACAGAAAGCTACTTCGATACGTATACAACTCGCGACACGCAACGGTAGCTATAGGTTAGCGGGTTCTTCCCGATGCTCAGGAGTGATTGCTCCTTCAACGCAGAATCATTATATCAAAGCACCTCTAGCGTGACAACCACGAGTGCAGGTGCCGTCACGATGTACGATTCACCGCTCCACACGAAACAAACTATGGGTTAGCGGGGTTCACGTCGCCTTAGAAACGCCGGGACGTCAAGCGTTTCATCGTCAGGAGTGTCAGAATCTTCAGCCGTTCTTCCTTTGGTCCGCTCTGGCGTCTGTGGTGTGGTTTTTTTCGCTTCAGGACTCTGGGGTCGCTGGACCTGTTGGTCGCGCTCTATAACGGTTTCAGGCACGGCTCGTTGCCTCGACGTCGGCATCACTGCGGAACTTGCAGAAAATCCCGTCGCAAGAACCGTGATCTGGATCTCGTCCTTAACTCCTTCATCGATCGTTGCGCCAAAGATAATATTTGCAGAAGGAGACACCGCCTCCTGTATCATCTGGGCCGCCTGATCGACCTCGTGCATCGACATATCCAGACCGCCGGTAACCGTAAACAGCACACCGGTCGCTCCATCAATCGACGCCTCAAGAAGCGGACTGCTTGTTGCCTGTCGCGCGGCTGTCGCCGCCCTGTCCTCACCGGTAGCCGATCCTATTCCCATAAGTGCGGTCCCCGCATCGGTCATCACCGATTTAACATCAGCAAAATCAACGTTTATCAACCCCGACTGGGTGATCAGACCGGAGATGCTTTTCACGCCAAGCGCGAGCACCTCGTCAACCCTTCGCAGGGCATCTAAAAAGGAGATCTTTTTATCAATAATATCCAACAGCCGCTGGTTCGGGATCACGATCAAGGTGTCAACTTTGTCTTTTAGCTCCTCTATTCCCGCAAGCGCAACCTCCATCCTGCGTTTCCCCTCAAAGTCAAACGGCTTTGTTACCACCGCAACCGTCAAAGCACCTAGATTTTTCGCAATGGAGGCAATGATCGGAGCGGCACCGGTCCCGGTACCACCACCCATTCCACAGGTCAGAAACACCATGTCGGCACCAGCGAGATGTTCGTGAATCGAATCGACACTTTCTTCAGCGGCCTGTGATCCAATTTTTGGGTCCCCACCGGCCCCTAGGCCTCTCGTTAACTCGTGTCCGAGCTGGAGTTGGATCGGTGCAAGACTATTTTTCAGAACTTGTGCGTCGGTATTGACTGTGATGAACTCGACTCCTTCAATACCATACTGAGAAATCATGGTATTAACAGCATTTCCGCCGCCACCTCCAATCCCTACCACTTTGATTTTTGCTATAACATCTGTCGTCGGCTTCACCAGCATACTCGCGAGCTCATTTAACTTATGGAATTAAGGATTTGGTCCAGTTCACAATTTTGGAAAGGATATTCGAGCCTCCGCTTGCTATCAGTTTGCTTCCCCCTACGTCGACATCTTCGATAACTGCGTGGCGGACAAGTCCCTGGCATGCCGAAAAGTCCGGACCGGAAACCTCCTCCACCATACCCGAAAGACCGCAGGGCTCTCCGACACGGGTCGGTACCCCGAATGACTTTTGCGCGATTTTCGTAATTTCATAGAGCTGTGCACTACCTCCGGTCATAACAACACCCGCCGGCATCGCGATGTCGTACCCGGCCTGGCTCACCTGATTGGAAACCATTTCAAAGATCTCCTCAAGCCGCGCCTCGACAATCTGTTGGAAAAGTCCTTTTGAAATCGTTTCCTGACCTTCGATCCCGAGGGTTGAGACGTTGAGCGCATCCTTATCTATCCGTTTTGGATCTTTTTCATCTTCCTTCTCACGCTCCTCACGCCGACGGAGTGTCGGGGTATCAAGATCTTCGGGAGCTCGTGCAGAATTGGCCTGTTCGAGCAGTCGTTTATAATTGACCTTCAGTTTCTCAGCGTCTTCAAGGGAAACCTGCAGGCCGATTGCCAAATCGCTCGTCACGCTCAACCCGCCAAGAGGAACGCTTCCGCTGTACGAGATCGCACCTTCCTGGAAGATACAAACACTGGTCGTGCCACCACCGATATCAAGGAGTGTAACACCAAGTTCCTTCTCTGTGTCGGTCAGAACGGCATGGGAAGACGACCATCCGGTATAGACGATATCCTCAATGCCAAGGCCGCAGTTCTGAATACATTTCACAAGATTTTGAAGTGCGGTGGTCGTTGCAGAAATGATATGCGTATCGACTTCAAGCCGTGTTCCCGACATCCCGATCGGGTCCTTGATTCCCGCTTCGGCGTCAACTATGAACTCACGGGGAATGATATGCAGGATTTCACGCGAGGGTGGTATTGAAACCGTGCGGGCATTCTCGATAGCTCTGAACGTATCATCCTCTGAAATCTCGTCCTTGGAGACGGCGACAACGCCTCGGCTGTTCAGACTGGTAATATGCTTCCCACCGATCGTCGCGTACACACTGGATACCGTAATTCCCGCCATACGTTCCGCCGCCGCAAGGCTTTCGGCGATAGCGTTCGTCGCTTCGTCAATGTTGACAATAACGCCCTTTTTGATGCCTGCGCTGGGATGAGTATAGACACCAATTACTTGCGGAGGCTCCTTTCCCTCAGGAACAGCGGCAATAATCGTACACACCTTACTCGAACCAACATCCAGGGCCGTGATAATTCTTTTCGCCATACGTCTATAATAGATAAATTGAGCAGTTTTTTCAACAGAACTCTACCGCACGTGAAAGGTCTATCTATTCTGTCATCCAATCACTGTATTTGTCAACACGCAAAACCGGCTGATTAAAGCGAAAATCGATTTCTTTGAACGTTCGTCCTTCCAGATTCAGACTTTCCGTAGTAGAAACGTAAGAGTTCATCTGGGCGCTGATGTTTCCCGATAGAGAGAACACCCCCCGCGATGTATCGGCAAACTGGACCACCGCGACTGACTCATGAGGCACAGCAATTCCTGAATAATCGATCCCGCTGACTGAAAGTTCATGTGAGAGCGCGACCAACGCCTCAAAATACGGCAATGAGACTGTATCTCCCGGCGATGTCATCAGCGGATTTCCGATCGCTGAAAGTCCCTTCAGGTCAGAGCAGACGTCCGGCTCGTCGGCACACGCCGCTAAAACATTCCCTGATTGATCAACGATCATCCGCTCATCTGCCGGCCGTTCGGAAAAGAGCGTCTCGACGCTTCCCATCGAAAGCACAAACGATGGCTGGTGCTCGACAATTCGTATCAGTATCGTATCAGGAATTCTTTTTGAAACGTAGACGCGGTCTATGAAGGGAAACTTCTCATCCAGAAGTGCCTCGATCTCTCCGGTCTTAATAGAGAAGAGCCTCTTTCCCAAGAACGGCAGTGTCTCCGACTCGATATCCCCGACATCGATATAGCTGAGCGAACCTTCGTCGAGCGCATGGATATCGATCGTGCTCACATAGAAAACATTCAGCTGAAAAACGAAAAAGAGTACGAGTGCCAGCACAAGAACAGGCACCGCCGAGCGAGTCAACTTTTGCAAAAGGACCTTGACCTGCTTGCGCTTCATTCGTTCATTATAGAACAAAGGTCAGCGGGAACGCACGAGGAGGGGGGAGGCATTAACAATAGCTCCGTTACGGTCGACGAGCATATTGATATCAATAACCTCATAACACCTGGCAATCTGACGTCTGACTCCAATTTGCGTGGCAGATTGCCCGGTTACAACATCTTTCTGGGTTTTGACCTGTCCAGTCACACCAATAGTTCCATCACGTTGCCGTTCCAGAGAAATTTTGGAATTCATCATGTGAGGAAACCTGAGGTGCAAACTCATAACCGTGCCGGGAACTCCCGAATTGATATTCATATTCTCCGGAATGAATATGCCGATCTCAACATTTGCAAGATAGCTCATTCCTGACTGTTCGTATGGAATATCACCACAAACAGTCATTGTGTCCAGCCCTTCCCCCTTCGTTGTCCGTGACAAACAAACAGTCGGGGTGCCAATATGATTATTGGTGATCGTGAACATCGGCCAGTTGCCGCCGTTTCTTCTAAAAGATGCCTCTCCCCTACTGAGGGCTCCATTGAGGGACGACAGCCATTTTGGAAGACCGTTCATTGCCTCACGAAGTGCTCCATGGAAACGAGGAACTTCCGTCTTGAGTGCGGTAGCTATATCAGTTTCGCGAAGGACAAGTCCGCAAACCGGACCCATGGCATCCTCACAGAGGCACCTGTTACATATGTCATCTAACAGTCTGTAGTGCGCCTCAGGATTGGCGTAATCACGCACTTCGGCTTCATCCATTGTTAGTTGTCCTCTTGCCATATCACCGTTATTGGTTAATTGATCAACACCATATATGTACGAAGTACGGTTACACTGTTCGTGAATGATGCATGAAAATTGCCGCAGAACGGGAGTATAGCACGGGGGTGTGACGGATGGAATTACCAAGGAATGACGGATAGTTCGGGCGCTAAGGAAGATCGACAATAGACGGTTGTGGGGAGATTCTCATGGCCTGAAGTATACAGGAAGATGAGGGATGGCAGAAGGGTGGCTTATGTAGGCATGTCTGGAGCGGGAGACGGGACTCGAACCCGCGACTTCTACTTTGGCAAAGTAGTGTTCTAGCCAACTGAACTACTCCCGCAGGTTGGATCTGCATGTTTATGGGCCGAATTTTCGCATCCTTTTCGAGAAGATACCCTATGAAAAGGCAAAAATCTGCAGATCCGATCTGCCGAGGGCCAGGATCGAACTGGCGACCCTACGATTTTCAGTCGTATGCTCTACCAACTGAGCTACCTCGGCATCGAGTGGTAGTAGTATAATATAACCTATTTCTAAGGTCTAGTGTCAATACGCAAACAGAAATGTACCGGATTATCGATCAAAACGATAGCACCGCGCTCGACCAAGCGGTTTCGACGCTCAAACAAGGAGGTCTCATCGTCTACCCGACCGAAACGTGTTACGGGCTGGGGGCCGATGCGACAAATCAAAAGGCGGTCGACAAACTCCTTCAGTACAAGACACGGCGTGAAGGCAAACCGATCTCGATTGCCGTAACCGGGCGCGATATGGCTCAGCAGTACTCAGAGATCAATGAAATTGCCGAAAATCTCTACGAGAACTACCTTCCCGGACCGCTGACCATCGTATCCAAGGCCACAACTGCGCTCGCCTCCGGGGTAGCGTCCGAATATGAAACGATCGGAATTCGCGTTCCTGACTACCCCTTCGTCATAGAAATGATTCGGACGCTCGGACGGCCCGTGACCGCAACTTCAGCGAATGTTTCATACAAGAACCGACCCTACAGCATCCCCGCGCTCATCCGCGATCTCCCCGAAAAACAGAAACATCTTCTCGACCTGATCATCGATGCCGGAGAGCTTCCTCACAACGAGGTTTCCACCGTTGTCGACACCACCTTGAATTCATTAAACGTTATGAGAAGCGGTCAGATCGAATTTCAAAAGAAGGGGACCGAAATCCTACGCGCCGAAACGAACAGCGCCGAGGAAACAGCCGATTTCGGGGCTATGACGACCCTGAAATTCCGCGATCAATTGAGATCGAAGTGCCTGCTGTTCGCCCTCGGAGGTGAATTGGGAAGTGGAAAGACCCAATTCACAAAGGGCATCGCCCGCCAGCTTGGGATTTCCAAAACAATAACGTCGCCGACATTTAATCTGGTGCTTGAGTACCCGTACAAACAGGGCGCAATTTCCGGTCTTCTCGTTCATATCGATACATGGCGGCTCTCAACGCCGGAGGAGTTCGACGCTCTGCATATCGAGCAGTTCATTACACCCGGCGCTATCATTGCGATCGAGTGGGCAGATAAGTTCTTCGACCGCATCACGGAACTCGCACAAAATAAAACGGTCAGATCGTTTAAGGTATCGTTCACTTCCCCTGACTTGACCAAGCGGACCATTGCAGTCCATACCCTTGAATAGATCAATGCCGCGTTCCAACATCCCCACCCGTATCCACGCCATCCGTTGAAGAATTACTCTACGGCTGATACGATAGAGGTGTACCTCAACTATTATGGAGCACCGAGATGCATTTTCTCAAAAGTCTTGTTCTTTCGATCTTTTCCCCTGCCTTCTACCGGGAAGCTGTTGCAAAAGGCGGCAAAACGGCGTTTGGAGTTTTCACGCTCTTCATCGTACTCGTATCGGCACTATCATTTGCCTATTTCGCACTGACCTTCGGACAGACCGTATACAATCTTCCCGACGAGCTGGGTGATATCCCTGCTATTACGCTCGAAGACGGCGTGCTTACAACCGATCCTCTCAAGCCCTATGTCCTGACAGATGCGGGGCAGTACTATGCAATAGACGCGACGGGATCGATTACCGAGATCCCTCAAGGATACGCAACCGGTATTCTCCTCACCCGGACATCAGTCGTCGTTCGATCGGAAGAGGCATACGGCGATCAGGAAATTACCTATACGGACCTTCTATCACAGCTATCCATCGAGTCGGCAGACGGTGAGACGCTGTATATCGACCGGGAGACGGTTTCAAACTGGCTACAGCGCGCAGGAGTCGGACTTATTATTGTTTCTCCGATATTCATTTTCCTCGGAAATTTCATCGGAAAATTGATAACGGTACTGGTTATCGGTTTGCTCGGCTCCCTTGTGCTCTCGCTGGCAGGACAGGCTGATGCACTTAGAAAAAGCATGATCATATCGTTCTACGCACTGATTCCTGTCACGTACCTCGCATTTGCCGGCAGTGTTCTTGGCAAGGGCCTTTCTCTTCTGGACATCAACTTCAGCATCGGAACAATCTGCTGTCTGATCCCGCTATTTCTGTCACTTTTGAAATGGGGGCTCTTCTGGTGGATCGGAGCGTACGGGGTATGGAAGAAAGAGTGATTTACCAAAACGATCGATCCGAGGATTGTGTGACGTCTTCCAGACCCTAATCCGGAGCGAAAATGATTGCTTCGTCAGCCCCATCCGACTG
>JAQVGB010000040.1 GCA_028696915.1 Candidatus Dojkabacteria bacterium
AAACTGCCGTTGCGCGGCATCCAGATCCCACAGTGGAAAGATATTCTCCGCATGGCAATCCGCTGTCAGGAAGCCAGCTGGCTGGGCTACCTCGGTGCAGATATTGCCCTCGACCGCAATAAAGGCCCCATCGTGTTCGAGCTTAATGCCCGGGCAGGACTTGCTATTCAGATAGCAAACCTCAGCGGCATGAAAGGCCGCATCGAACGCGTCCGTGGCATTACCATCAAGAATGCCGATCACGGCATCCGGGTTGCCCGCAATCTGTTTGGCGGCGAGGTCGAGGACGAAATTGAGGCGATCAGCGGCCGCGATATCATTGGGCTCGTCGAAAAAGTCATGTTCTACCCCGCCGTATCAGCAGACAGCACGATCGTCTCTGCCACCGGGCAGGCGGAGGGGACCGGCAGGCCCGGCAGGAAACCGAAAAAGATCCAGAAAACCCCCGGAAAGATCCAGGTCGACACCGGGATCCTCAGATCGAAGATCTCTCCGGTCACCGCACAGCGCATCGGCTACCGGCCAGCCCTCGACTATTTCAGTGCTCTCGGCATTCCTGATATGTTCGAAAAGCGCGCGGACGCACTGAAGTACATCGAGGACCATTCAACCGAAATACTTGCACACGAGCACATCTCCGGAGCAATCGTCAGTACGCTGAAGTCAGGCTTTGTACTGCGTCCGGTCATTCCGGTCACCCTTGATATATCCGGCAAACCGTATACTATAGACATGATAGTTACGAGTGCTCACGACCTGCCCTACCCTGCGATCCTTGGCCGGCGGGACCTGAAACAATTTTTACTTGATACGAGCAAAACGTTTTCATTACATTAATTCCAGGTATACACCTATTCGTATGACCAATTCTTCTGTATCCGGACCAGTTACAAATGCAAGTAATTCAATCTCAGTCCTCACCTACGAGGAGGCACTCAAAGTAACCCGCAACACCCAGCTTGCCTACTACGTCCTTGCGGCACATGAGCTCGGGATTTCTTACAGGATGCTGATCCCCGGACTGTTTGCAGAATTTTCGAAAGGACCCAAACGCTGGAGAATTCACAAAGCACTTACCCCGATCAACGACTCGGTTGCGATGTCGCTAGCCGCCTACAAGAATATTTGCAACCGCTTTCTGAAAGACAACGGTTTCCCGGTCCCGCGGCAGGCATCCATTAACGCCGCCGAAGATATTTTCACCTTTATTAAAGAACTCGGCCATGACAACATCGTCATCAAACCCTCACGGGGCTGGGGCGGGATGGGCGTATCGATCCTTCCGCGGGGAGATCAGGATGTCAGGCATGCATTTAATTCCGCAAATGAAAACTCGCTCGCAACCTCCTCCACAAAAGTCCTTGCCGAGGAGTTCGTGCACGGTCGGCATTTCCGGTTGGTAGTGCTCGGGACGCACGTAATCGCCGCTACCGAACGCATCCCGCCGAGTGTCACCGGCGACGGCACGTCCAGCATCGAAACGCTCGTCTCTGAAATAAATAAAGCCTACACCAAAACCGGCCGTCCAACCATCAAACTGGATGAAGAATCGGACGAAGTACTGGAATCCCAGAACATGGCCCGCACATCCGTTCCCGAAGCCGGAAAAACCGTCATTATCAGGTTCAACGCAAATATGACATCCGGAGGACGGACACGGGAATGCCTTTCTGACCTTCATCATGACTATCTCAAACTGGCAGTCGATGTGGTTGATGCGGTCGGCCTCAAACTCGCCGGACTCGACCTGATCACCCCTGATCCTGCCGATCCATCGGTAAAACACGCGATAAACGAGGTCAACCACAATCCGGGACTCCGCCTGCACTATATGCCTGACGAAGGAGAGCCCACGGACATCTGCCTTACCATTCAGCAGTATATTTTAGATAACATCTGATCCATTTTTTTATGAACGTCACCATCCTTCAGGGTCTCAACCATATTAATCCGGTCACGACCGTCATTGCTGAAATGGAAGCGGTCAAGCCCGATCTTCTCGATTTTTTCAAACAACTGCACCCGGTCTTCATGGTCGACTACACGATCAGGGACGGAAAGGTGCTCGAGGTAGAGACGCACATTCCGTATCTGTGGAAGAATGACAGGTTCTTAACCGCAATCGAGGCGTTTTCGACAGGAAGGAGAGAACTGTCCGCGGCACGTACGGACATGCTCGATGTCGTCAAACTTCTCATCAACTCCATGTCCACCATCCCCATCCTGTCCGCCGCTCACAAACTGGGGTACGAGACATACCCATTTTACTCTTCGGGCGAGAAATTGCTTGAGAAAAATTTACTGAACCGGTACTACAGCATTGGGATCGGCAAAGAAACCACCGTTACGGTGTCGGCAAGTTCCGTGGGAGATTCCACGCTTGCGTTTAAGACCCAGCGGGACAAATGGTTCACGAACCAGTTTGTAGAAGCAATGGGACTCCCGATTGCACCGTGGGAACACGTCAATGTAAAGGAGGATCTTCCAAAAATTGCAGAACGTATGGGTTTCCCGCTCGTCATCAAGCCGGTAGGTCTCACCGGAGGTCATGCAGTATTTGTCGGAATAACCTCGGTTGAAGAGCTGGAAGAGGCGTACGACAAGATCAAAGCGGCTGTCGCCGAAAAACCATCTCTGTCCGCATGGCAGGGAGAAATAATCGTGCAGAAAAAAGTCGAAGGTGACGACTTCAGAGTGCTGGTCATTAATGGGAAAGTCGAAATCGCGACACACCGTATCCCCGCAAGTGTTACCGGTGACGGCATGCACACAATCCGCGAGCTTATTGAAATCGAGAACAAGAATCCAGCACGTGACACTACACTTCCTACCCATACCCTCAAACCGATCGTTATTGACGAAGACCTTGAATTGGTCGTTCAAAAGAACGGCCACACCCTTAATGATGTGCTGCAGGACGGTGAACAGGTTTTTGTCCGCCGGGTCGCGAGCATGAGCCAGGGCGGGATCACGAAGGACGTAACAGACGAGATTCACCCACAGACAAAACTCATCTGCGAGACAATTGGCGCGTCAATTTTCGCAAACGTCCTTGGTGTTGATGTCCTGTGCAAAGATATCAGTAAACCATTGACCCCGGACAACGGCAGTATTCTCGAAATGAACACCATGCCCGAAACATACCTCAACTCATTTCCGGTTATCGGGACCCAACGGCCCGAGATCGGTGAAAAGATCGTGCAGGCACTGATCCGGGATGATGTTCACACACATACGGTGGTCGTCATCGGAACGGTCACACCAGAGACAATCAGCGAACAGATTGTTCATGCATTCGGACAGCAGGCACATACCGGGATCTTTCACGGTGGGGACATTGTCATCGACGGCTATATGATCAATACGGGCCTTTCGACACCTTCCGGCCTTACCTCAGTAAAAAAGAATAAGAAACTCAGCACGATCGCCTTTCACGTCGATACAGCGAAAGACATCTTTCGCTACGGGCTCGGCTTCAACACCATCGATCTGCTCATCCGGGGAGGACATGACGATACCCCCGAGGAAAAAGAGCTCGACGAACTGATCGAACGCTACCGGAGCTCAGGGCACATACATAACGTTGTTTCATTATAATCGTGCGGTTTCTCATCGTCGACATCAGAAAAAGAGTCGGACCGACGGATACTCCGCACTATGCAGTCCAGCGGCTCCTCGACGTCCTGTCCGAAAGGAACATTACCGGAGAGACCTGCCACTACGACAATCTGGATCTATCCGTCGAAGAAGGAGCGCTCGTCATCCGGGCATGTGGAATACCTCTGACCGAATACACACACATCATCATGCGCGGTCACCGTACGTTGTACGAATACATGCTCAAACAGTATGTCGCGGCCTATGCTCAAAAGCACGGGATCAGACTTCAAAACGCACGGATCATCCAAAAGCTCCCCCACTACACCAAGACTATTCAAATGGTACTTCTGGCACAGGCCGGTATCCCGTACGTCGACAGTTTCTACTGCGTCGACGGGCTTTACTGGCAAAAGGAAGATGCCCTCAAGCGGATCGGGTTTCCCCTGATATACAAGCACACAGAGGGCGGATACCGGATCGATACCATCAAGGGAGAAAACAAGACCAAAAAGAACATCTTCCTCATAAACACAAAAGAAGAGCTTCGGAACGCCTGTCTTGAGTGGGACCAGCCGGAAGAGCAGTTCCTTACGAAACCGTCCACATATTTTATCCAAAAATATGTTCCCACAGGTGAGGACTACCGATCGATCCTTATCGAAGGGAGATTTTTAAGCGCATGGAAACGGTCGGCAACCGGATCGTTCCTGACAGTCAACAAAGGCCAGTACGCACTCGTAGCCAGTCCGGACAAGGATTTCATTGATCTGTCAGAGCGAACCGCACAACTTCTGGAAGCTGACTACTGTGCCGTGGACATCATCTACGACAACGGGAAACCGCATGTTTTAGAAATCAACATGAACCCCGGTTTCAAGTCGTTCGAAACGAAACTCGAAGGCAACACGGTGGACATCGCTTCCGCGATCATTGACAATATGCTGAACGGATAAGCACAAGGGCTAATGGTAAGGCTAAAAGATTACCCTTCCCCTTAGTCTCAGTCTCAGCCTTACCCTTGGTGGTCCATACTACACCAGGCCACCCGCCTTGAGCACCTTGGTGACCAGCTCGGGCGTTGGATAGACCTTCGGCTTCGGGATAATCCCCTCCTCCACCAGATACAGGTATTTCATTGGAATTTTTCCGGCATACATATTCCGGTAGCCGGTCTCGTCGGTTGCAAGCCTCTTCCTGACTTTAAAAAAGCCCCTCAGATATGCCGCATCTTTGTAGTAACATCCCGGCTGTGAGGTATCGGACAATCCACGCTTTACTTTAAACACAACATCGAACGCATTTCTTTTGGGATAAACGGCACTCACCGCGTCAAATACCTGCCGAAACGAGCTGTAACGGCCAATATACATTGCATACACGGTAGCCGCCTTTCGCCGGAGATCGATCTCGCGCAGTACTCCGAACCGCTCCTCATTGAATGTCGCAAGCCCCTCCTCGTCATCAAGATACTCGCTGACGTTCGGTTTACCAAGAAATTCATACCCGGTTGCAAAACCATTCTGCGAGCGAAGCGCGTGCGTCACAATCTCATGTACGATCGTTTTCCTGATTTTTTCTGCAGAAATGACAACATCGGGATCGATCATGATCCGCTTTGTCTTTGCCGCCGTCCGAAACCCCTGAGAAACGATACCCTTCGACTTGCCCACCGTCCATCCCTCGAGTCCAAACACTTCAAAGACAGTGGTGAATAGACTCTCGACCTCGTCAAAGGTCAGCATGCGGTCACGAAGCTCCTTATTGCGCTGTGCAAGCCGTACATCTCCGTACTGCCGCCGGAGGATTTTGCACGCCCGGGCGAACAACTTTGCACTGGGAAGTCCGAAGCGATCCTGAGAAATAGTGACAAAATCCCCGTCGCGACCAATAGATGCCAGAAGATTGACCGCCTGCTGTTTGTCGGCGATCACGTTGATAATGTACTTCGAAAGCTCCGGATCGATATCGGTTACCTCAGTGACATGCCGAAGAACGGAAAACGCCGCATCGTTTCTTTTCCACGGCCGATACCGGAACTGCGGGTTATAGGTAGACGATTCAAAAAAACGCTCACGTTCACGCTCGTAGTTGACCGGTGTCAGATAGAGACTGATCGGCGACGTTACCCTGGAAAGCAGGGTCTCAACCTCGGCGTAGGGCATTGTCTTTTTTCGGCCAATCATCGGACACCTCAGAAAAATTTACAGAAGATACATCCGTGATTATATCGCAGGAATAATGGAACTGCCAACAGACGCGATTAATTTGGCTGAACCCGGTTCGGCCATGTCCGAAATCATCACGGCATGAACCGCCTACCCCTCGTGCGTGCTCACCACCCGCTTCCACAAACCAGCCGCAGAGCGCTTGCGGACTTTCGTATGCCACCAGACCAGGCCCCACGTGTAGAGCCGGACCGGATACTGCAGAAGGCTCCACGCCAATTCCTTGACACCTTTTGCATATTTCAAAGGAAAGAACACATATGCAAGATCATTACGAAACGACCGTTCGGAAGGG
This sequence comes from Candidatus Dojkabacteria bacterium, assembly GCA_028696915.1. Lineage (GTDB taxonomy): Bacteria > Patescibacteriota > Dojkabacteria > SC72 > JAFGCJ01 > JAQVGB01. Next base: position 6,121 of record JAQVGB010000040.1, read on the forward strand.
TTTTTCATCCGTAACCTGACCCCATGCTGATAGCCGGCGATCGACCGGACTTTCTGATCGAGCCACTCACGTAGATTTCCCGGCTGGAGTACGAACACTCTCGCTTCCGGAGCATAGGCGATCCGTAGGCCCCGCGACACCACTTCATTTGAAAAATACACATCATCGAGCATTCCCTCTGAAATATCGACAGGCATATTCCGGAACGCCAGTAAGTATCCGCTCATTGCATACGACAATCCCTTGCGGGACATTTCACTGCGCTTCTGATGTGCGGCATCCATAAAAAGATGTCCCCAGTAACCCCAAAGCGTCTTTCTATCGTTCCGGCATACCGGACGTCCGCTCACACCGCCGACAGCGGGGTCCGATAACGGTTCCAGGAGCTTCGTGATCGCACCTTGCTCAATTGCCACATCCCCGTCCGTTGAAACGATGATCTCACCCTTTGCCCTGCGGCAGGCCATATTGAGCGCGTAGGGCTTGCCTTTGCCCGGGTCGGTCAGAAAAATTGCCGGTTCATACCCTTCTTCATGAACCGCGTTCCGGACCGCTTCCCTCGTCTCATCGTCAGGACATATGAGAATAAACTCAGATCCACCGACAAGCTGACTGGCATCCCGAACCAGAAGCCTCGCTGCCCTTTCGGCACTTTTTGGTTCTTTCCACGCGGTCAGAATAATTGAGATCATGAAATGTTCTCAGCGATGTTATTCGAACGACTGATTCGATATTCGGCGTCGGCCCAACCCTTAAGAAATGAGGTCTATCCGCGCAGGCTTCTCTGGAGCACATCGAGGTTCTTTAGTGCCTCTCCCGTCCCACGGACCACACAGTAGAGTGCATCTTCCGCAACATACGCCGGAACACCGGTTGCTTTGGTCAGTAGTGCATCAATATTGTTCAAAAGCGCCGTACCGCCGCTCAGGACCATTCCGCGGTCGATGACGTCCGATGACAGCTCGGGAGGCGTTTGCTCGAGGACTTTCTTAACCGCCGCAATGATACCGTTGAGCGGTTTTTTCATGGCCTCGACCGTTTCGTTTGAATCAATAGCTACCGCTCGCGGCAATCCCGACGAGCTGTCCCGTCCCCGGACTTCCATCTTCTTGGGCTTCTCGACCGGAAGCGCTGTCGCTATAGTCATTTTAATCTCCTCAGCAGTCTGCTCCCCGATAAGCAATCCGTGCTTACGCCGCATATACGAAATAATCGACTCATTGAGTGCGTCGCCGGAGATTCGCACCGAGTTGTACACAACCATACCGTTGAGTGAAATGATCGCAACTTCCGACGTTCCGCCACCCATGTTCACAATCATGTTCCCGGCAGACGTATGGATTGGCAATCCCGCACCGATTGCGGCCGCAAGCGGTTCAGGGATCAGCCATACTTTGCCCGCCCCAGCGGCGAAGGCTGCTTTTCTTACCGCCCGCTGCTCCACGGAGGTAATACCGGCAGGAACGCTGATCATGACTTCTGGTCGAAATAACCGGGAAGAGCCAACGACTTTATTGAGGAAATACTTAAGCAAGGCCTCCGTAACACGATAACTTGCTATAACGCCACCCCGCAGAGGTCGATTGGCGATGACATTTTCGGGCGTTTTCCCAAGCATTGCCTTCGCTTCGTTACCGACCGCAAGGACCGAATAATCGTCGGCATTCAGCGCGACAACCGTCGGTTCAGTCAGGACCACCCCCTGCTTTTCAGCAAAGACCACGGAGTTAGCAGTACCGAGATCAATGCCAAGTCGTTTGGCAAACATTGCGGTAAGATTATAGCATCAGGCCTCGTTCACCCCAAGGGCTTCTCGACCGCAACGCGATGCACATGTTCGCCTCAAGCCCTCCACTGCTCGTTCCCTTACCTCTATATGGTATACTTTCATCTGCATGAAAAAGACCCTGAAGACAGTCCTCGGCATCGTTGTCGGCCCGTTCCTGCTGATCATCGGAACACTGCTGACCTATTTCGTTGCCAAAGGATACCGGTTTGATTTTGATAACGGCCAGTTCGAGCAAACTGGCGTTATTTCTGTCGAAACCAAACCCCGCCGCACAGAGATAACGCTCGACGGCACCGCCATCGGAAAGTCACCAAAAGCGGTAAGCGGCATAAACGAAGGCAAGCACACGGTCACACTATCCAGAAACGGCTATCAGACATGGACCATGAA
>JAQVGB010000041.1 GCA_028696915.1 Candidatus Dojkabacteria bacterium
TTATCCCGCAGATGGAGCGCAGGTACCGCGAGACAAATTCCGACTATATCCGGCAGGAGACCGAGAAGTTCATGCGGGAAATCGTATGCAGTGAATGCGGTGGGAAACGGCTGAAGCCGACCAGTCTGTCAATATTCATTCAAGAAAGGAACTTCTCTGAAGTTCTGGATATGACAATCCTCGAGTTCACCCGGTGGGTCAAACGTCTCACCCTGAACGATCAGGAGAAAACAATCGCAAAACCGATCCTGCGCGAGATCGAAACCCGCTCGTCATTCTTATCGAACGTGGGACTTGAATATCTGACCCTTTCCCGAAGTGCGGTAACACTTTCGGGTGGAGAGGCACAGCGTATCAGACTTGCCTCACAAATCGGTACCGGACTAACCGGAGTGCTGTACGTCCTTGACGAGCCGTCCATCGGCCTGCACCCACGCGATATCAACCGTCTGCTCGAGACCCTTGAAGAACTGCGGGACCTGGGAAACACCGTTATCGTGGTCGAGCACGATGAGGATACGATCAGGGCCGCCGATTGGGTCATCGATATGGGCCCGGGAGCGGGGGAGAAGGGCGGACAGATTATCGCCGAGGGCACTCCTTCTCAAATCGAGAAGAACCCAAAATCCATTACCGGTCAGTACCTTTCGGGAAAGAAAAAAGTGTCTCGAAGACCATCACATAACGGGTCAGCTCCCTACCAGCTCGTCCTGCGCGGCGCATCACAGCATAATCTCAAATCGATCGACGTGAGTTTCCCGCTTGGGAAGCTTATTACCGTCACTGGCGTGTCGGGGAGCGGCAAGTCCACCCTCGTCAACGACACACTCTACAAAATCCTTGTGAATGAACTCCAAAACGGCCGCCAGACACCCGGTGCATACAAACGCATCGAGGGCCTCGACCTTGTCACCAAGGTCATCAATATTGATCAGTCAGCGATTGGGAGAACACCACGGTCAAATCCAGCGACCTACACCGGTGTATTCACCCCAATCCGTGAGATGTTCTCCCAGACACAGGAAGCTCGCTCGCGCGGGTACAAGCCGGGCAGGTTCAGCTTTAACGTTCGTGGCGGACGGTGCGAGACGTGCCGCGGCGACGGACAGATCAAAATTGAAATGCAGTTCCTGCCTGATATGTACATCACGTGCGACGAATGTCATGGGAAACGCTACAACCGCGAGGTGCTCCAGATCGACTTCAAAGGAAAGAATATCTCCGAAGTACTCGACATGACCGTCAGCGAAGCGCTGGACTTCTTCAGCAATTTCGGGAGCATCCGTGGGAAACTTGCAGTATTGGACAGCGTCGGACTGGGATACATCCGCCTCGGACAGCCGGCGACGACACTTTCGGGCGGTGAGGCACAGCGCATCAAGCTGGCCTCTGAACTCTCGAAAATCCCCCGTGGCCACACCATTTATCTTCTGGATGAACCAACGACCGGCCTTCATTTCGACGATGTCAGCAAGTTGATCGCGGTGCTTCATGAGCTGGTCGACAAGGGACATACCGTCATCACGATCGAGCATAATCTCGATATCATTAGATCTTCCGATTGGGTCATCGATCTTGGACCCGAAGGAGGAGAGAAAGGCGGTGAGGTGGTCGCGGAAGGCACCGTGGAGGAGATTATGAAAAACAAGAGAAGCTATACGGGATTTGCACTGCGGAAAGGCTGACAACCGGAGCTCAGACTGGCAGGTTCTCAATACCCACAACTATACGGGAATCACGATTTTCACTCATTGTATCACCGTCTCACATTCTGCTCATACCAGCCGTCAGCACGCTGTTTTTTGACCGTTTCATCTTCACTTAATTCTCCAAATCGGTCTATCATGGGGTTTAGGGCTTCCTCATAAAATTCATTGAAAACATCAATCAAATCGAGCTCGCTGATCTCTCGTTTACGGGCGACAAAAACCTCATCATGCTGATTCGCCTCCATGTAGTTACTTTCAGAAATTGCAACATAGTAGGCGGTGCTCGCTTCCCACTGCTCCTGCAGAAGCGTCAGATAGCCTTGTAGTTTTTCAAGCTCAATGCCATACCGGTCTTCCATAGCGACGACACTTTGCCGCATCACCGGGATATGTGCAGTACAGCCCGACACTGCACTTGCGATCGCCGTATCAGCTCCCGCCCAGTTAATGCCCGACAGGCACTCGTCAAAATCGTTCCGCTGTTTGTTGAACTCGGTAACGTCGCGCCGGGCGGTCGCGATGTCGATCGATGTCTGCACGAGATCAAGCCGCGTCACGTCTAGTTCGTGGGAAAGCCAAAGATACTGGTTCACTACACCCGGAAGCCGCATATCAAGCAACTCCTCATCTATAGTCACAATTTCAGCCTGGTTCATCCGTGCTGTCTCGAGAATTGATATGATTGCGTTATTTTTTTCAATGATGTGCGGATAGTTTTGCGGGCTAAGCAGAATCTGTTCCAATTCGGCTTCCATCTCGTCTTTTTGAGAAAGAAGTTCTGCATTCTCCTCGAGCAGGTCGTTTTTGAGATCAAGCGAAGCCGTGTACTCCTCGTTCTGGTAATATCCCGGCATGAGTGCCTGCAGATCACTAAGATAGGGCGACGACCACCAGGCGACGAAAATGATAACGATAGCAAATACGATCACGAAGAAGACAGGGTACAGGGAGCGCATCTGAGAAGACTGGCGTGATAGGAGAGTACGGATTCGCGCTGCAGGCCCCAAGTTGGAATCGGGTGTCTTTTTCTCCTTCTGCTGTGTCAATCCTGTGAAAGCCATTGTTTGAAACGCCGTATTGCAAATTTAGCACCGAAAAACAGACCGGCGGCGGCAAGAACAACAAGTATGACCGTGACGATCCGATAGATCATAATGTTTTTGACGTAGTCAGCGGGTGCGGGCGATATATGAAGCGTTTCGTCGATTACAAACGATACGTCAGTAGAAGATACGTAGTTCGTGTCAAACCTCCACGCGGTCACGTCGACCACAATCCGATACGAACCGGAGGACTGCGGACTGACATCAATCCGGAACACCTGCTCCACATCCTCTTCCATGGAAAACCAGAGCTCCTCGGGATCTTCGGCCACTAGTCCTCTCGGAACATGCCACGAAATCTGTGCACGGGTGGACGAGACTTTCGGAAGGACACGGACATACAGCGGGATCGTATTGTTAAAAACAGATTGGGTTCCGACGTACATCTCGACATCGAGAACTTCCTCTACACGAGAGGAATCCACTGACTCCTTCTGCGGCACACCGAGATCTTCCGAGTCGTCTCCATCTTGTACATCCTGCACCGTCAGAGCTTCTTCGGTCGCATCGACCTGGGATTCAGGAACAGCACCCTGCGCTGACAGATCGGTCTGCACACAAAACAGGTAAAAAACCAACGCTATAATCGGCAACACCGCTCGTTTCATTTCAAAAGTTTCCGAATAGCATAATTAAAAACTGACGCCGCACGTTCCGTCTCCGAAGAACCCATCTCGACCTGCTCGTGCACCAGCCGGTTCCTCAGCTTATGCGCCTCCCACAACTGATTGTACCGGTCACGATCGAACAGACCCCGTGCGTTTTTCAGACGATCTCCCACGGTTTCTCCCCGCACCCCTGCGTATTCAAGACTTTTGCCAAGGAGCGTATCCAGCCGAATAATACAGTCCCGCCGCCGAGACACGTCACCCCGCACAAGCGGCATGCACTCGGATAGACGGTCAAGCAATGTCTTGCGCACAGCCTTCGACTTCCGGCCTCCCGTCAAGAATACCACCACCGAAAGAAGAGCCGCAACTCCCAGAGCAAACAGCACGGCACCGTTCATTGGGTCATTCATGAGATGTTTCTCCTCCAAGTATATCCGGCATTTCTTTCTTTTTTGTGAAGAACCGGACAATCAGCGATCCAATCTTCGCCCCTGACCAGACGGATACGACAAACACACCAAACGCGATCACCGTGATCAGCCACGAAAGTGGTTCTACCCACCAGAGCGGCTCCACGTCGATTACTTCTTCAATCGTGACTCGCTGAGTGCCCGCCGAAGCTTCAGCAACGGCAACAAACGAAAGGTCGCGCTCACCGGTGACAAACCACTCAAGTGGCGCAATGGAAAATGGGATTTCCACCGTTTCACCGGGCATAATTGATGTCCGTGCCTGAGATGTCGAAAGTGAAATAATCAGGTCGGATGTATCCGTCTGAACCACATGCAGATCACGTAGGATCGTGTTTCCACCATTGGTGACACGTAAAACACCGCCCCCAGCCTCACCCGCGTGAAGTGACGAGTCGATAGCCATATCAACCTGCAGATCGGCAACTGGTGCAACCGAAAGATCGGTCATCGTGATTTCGTCTGTCGTTTCCGGGTACCCTGTAAACCCTGATTCATACGCGGTAGAGATAATCACACGGTTTAAGCCAGCAAATTCAAAAAATGGAAGCCCCGAGTATGCTTCATACGCTGGATCGACGGATACCCAGCCCCGCTCGGAGGACCAGAACTGCGGCCATACGTGGAACATGCCCATGCTCACCGACACATCGTCCATCGGAAAAAGGTACCCTGCAACAATCCGTGACGGTATCCCGGCATACCTGCAGAGTGCGGCAAATACATCCGCATAATCCTCAGCAGAGGCATTCTTGTATGTTTTAATTGCTGTTTCGGCTCCTTTGCGGTTCTCGGCTGAATGCAGATTACGAAACCCTTCATTAAGCACGAGTTCGGAAAGGGTATAGTCATAGATGGCCCGGACAGTTTCATCTTCTGAATGATCTCCGGCGAGGGCCTCGACATCCGAAAGAATTTTCGTGTCGGTAATAGCAAACCACTGAGCATCGGTCCGGAGGAAGTATTCGCGGTCTGTCTGAGAGAGGAGGGGGCGGTGGGTATACGGCAGTTTCTCAATGAGAATTCCTTGAAACCGCGCCCACAGCGTTTCACCTGCGGGAATATCCATCGTGAGAACGTAGTCGCCATCATGTTCGCTCTGCACATCGGATGGGAACACCGATACGGCGGTCAATATCATCTGCTGGGTCAAAAGATCTGGAGGAAGCATCACCGTCTGGCGATCGTACTGGTCACTCGGATTATCAAACGACCGCTCCAGTAAGAAACTAAACCATCTCTGCTCTCCGACCGACAGCTGAATAGACCGCGCGGACGGTCGGGGAGTGCACGAAAGATGATACCGGGATTCACGATACTCGACCGTACAGTCCGAGCCAACATAGTTAACCTGACCAAATAGCTCGTCGTAGTCAACAGAAAGCGACTCGAATGACGATGACTCTCCAATCGAAAACGCGGGGATCAGAACGTCATACGCCCCTCCATTTTGAGTGAAAAAGGGCTCAAGCTCGTAGGAAATGGTCAACGTGTGGGTCTCATCAACACGCAAAAGCGTCTCATTCATCGTCACACGGACAGCGGTGCCGTTTGTCTCGATCAGCTCCACCGGCAGGTCCCCGGTGTCATCATGCGCAGATACATCAACAGGCTCTACTGCACCGACAAACAGATCGTACGTCCTCAACACGGTCGGATACTCACCGGTATTTCGGAATATGACCGATGTTGTAACCCGTGCGGTGTTTTCTCCATCGACCGAATAGCTTGACGAGAATGCCGTGCCGACACTCGTCGTTTCAAGCGCAGACACACCGCACCCCCAAAAGGCCAGCGCAACAAAAATAAAGGCTGACAGGAACGTCACTATTGCGAAAACTTTGTTGAGGAAGGCAGTTTGAAGACCCATCACTGACACCGGGGAATCTTATTCCAATCGACCTTCTGCGGGTCGTGCAACCACTTGAACCGGTCGTATTTCCGAAGGATCTGTTTGAAAATCGGAGTCCGTGCGGTCAGGCCGAATTGCCGATACAAGTCCTCTGGTTTGCAGGGACGTAGTTTGGTGACTTTGCGGAAATTGGGGTTTTGAACGATCTCTTGGCGCGCGTTTTTGCGAATCACGTAATGAGCACCGCCTCTGGTATCATCAAATACTGTTTCAATTTCAGACTTTGCACTTCTCACGAGCGCGACAACCGCCGACATCTGCCGGCCGTTCACCACCACAACGTCTGTATCGGGAGGAATGACGTATTTGTCACCCCGCTTCATTTTCACAATCATCGAGGTAAGACCGTCACCAAGCACATCATACCGCTTCGACTGCAAGACCAGTGTGATGTGTCCGCACACGACCTCGACAAGGATCGGATGTTCACCGATACGCATCCCTTTCGTTTTTACATATTCAATACCGGCCAGATTCTGCGGGATAACGTACAGTTCAAGAAGGAGGTTTTTGCGTTTCAGCAGAGATTTTCGGTCAATTCCGGAAAAAATCGTATAGAAAATGACAGGGCACGATAGATCAGGGTTGAGCAGTTGGGCTCGCATATCCGATATTTTGACTGTATGCTCATCACCCGTCTCGACACCCGTTTCCTGGGTAACAAGCTCTTTACCGTCATAGGACACTGCGAGTCCAAGATGCTTTTTCAGATCAATGACGGACATACGGCGCTATTATACCATAAGTTTGAGAAACGCCTCAGTGAAGATATTTTCATTAAAATTCAAGAGTGGGGGACAGCGTGCTGGAATCGGATGTGGTCAGCCTAACGAGCAGGCGGAGCGAAGATCTTTATAATTTCAGCGATGACAAACGCGATGAACATGTACATCACGAGGGCAACAATCGCATCCACATCGATAAAAAAGCCGGCGATTTCAACATCGGCAGTAACAATTCCTTGAAACGGCCACACAAAAGCATCACTCACCTGGTACACCCATGCAACGATCGTATTGTCGGCATTTGCATCGATGAGCCTGAACACGAACCGCACGGAAATAATGGTCTCGATAAGTACCAGGATCGTATAGAGCACCTGTGCCCAGAAGCGAAAAATCATATACTGAGTATAGCACGGAGGCAGGCAATGTCACCTACAGCTCCCTGCGGTAGTTGTCCAACTGCGCCATATAACCGGCAACACCGTTTGCCCACGCGTGCTCGGGGTTCATCCCGCACGGAGGACAATAAATCGGCTCCATCGTGAAAACGCTCATCGTGGTCCCGTACCCTTCAGCAATTCGTGTCGTGACATACCGTATCCCCGCTTCCCACGATCCAAAATTGCTGAAATCCCCCCCGGGCCCGCCGCGCCAGCCCCACCCGTTGTATGAATTGTACGGTATCAGCTGACCGAATGCAGACTCGACACCAGAGATGGATGCAACAAGCCGCCAGTCAAGCCCGACATCGTCTGCCGCAGATACAAATGTCTCAGCCTCTCCCGCCATTGGCGAGCCATGATCAATCAGGAAGCGATGCATGGCAACAACCCGTGTGTCGGCGGTGACCAATTCTCCGTATAGACCATCGCCGACATACCCATACTTCGTAATATATAAGCCGCCCAAGTCCGCATTGCGCTCAGACCCGGAAAGGTATATCGGGTCAAGATCGAGGCCTTCGAGATCAGCGGCGTGCGATTGGGAAAGACTAACGACACGTGGGATAATTAACTTGCTGATCTCCGGTTTCACAAACCACGCAAAAGCGGTGAAACAGACCGAAACGGACAATCCGGTGAGAATGTATTTTCCTGTTTCATAGATAGAACGTGCCACTATCATAGTGTAGCGCACAGGCACCTCAACAGCAACGAGCTCTGTTCAAAATCGATGCGTTTCGAGCTCGAAGGGTTCAGCCACCATCCGCTGTCTCGACTCAGACGTGACGCTTCACGCCGACGCCCTCATCTACCGTAGTCTGTTTCTATGAGACGTATAGCAGGTGACTAATCAAACTGTATAGGCATTTTCTCTTTCATGATCGCCTCTTTCACAGATCTTTCATGAAGATTACCGAAAATAGAGTACAATGAATCCGTGTTCACCCATCTTCACGTACACACAGAGTTTTCATTGCTCGATGGCCTGCCAAGGCTAAACAAACTGACCGCCCGAGCGCAGGAGCTCGGCATGAAGAACCTCGCCATCACTGACCACGGTGTCATGTACGGCGCACACAAGTTTTACCAGTCCTGCCAGTACGCGGAGATCAAGCCGATTATCGGCTGTGAGATGTATGTTTCAGCACGAAAACATTCGCAAAAGGTCGCAAAACTGGACGAACGATCGTTCCACCTTGTGCTACTCGCCGAAAACGAGCAGGGGTACAAGAACCTTCTGAAGCTCGTTTCTCTCGCG
>JAQVGB010000042.1 GCA_028696915.1 Candidatus Dojkabacteria bacterium
GCTGTCGCCGTATCCAAAGGAAAAAATCCTTGCTCCCGTCTATCGCTCACCGCTCTATCGGCGATGGACGGAGCATTCAATTTCAAGCATGGAAACATGAGGCGTGGAGGGGATGGCGGTGGTCAGGGCGTCAGGATCAATTATCCTGAATATGACCCTGTCAGATTTCAAATGTGCTTTGATCAGCGAGAGATGGTGACGAGGTCGGCGCTTTCTGTGCCTGCTGAAAAAGCGGCACAGCTCCTGCTTGGTGTTTTTCTTGTGCACAGGGTGGGAAATTTCATCTATTCTGGCGTCATTTGTGAAACGGAAGCCTATTTGGGGGAGCACGACCCCGCTGCACACGTGTCGCGCGGGCGCACTCCCCGTACCGGTGTGCTCTATGGACCAGCCGGTCATGCCTATGTGTACCGGATGCACCGGCAGAGCCTTTTGAATGTGTCTGTGGGGCCAGTGGGGGAATCTGGGTGTGTCCTTATCCGTTCGGTCCTTCCCGTGCACGGGATTGAGGAGATGTATGAAAACAGGGGCTGTCCGGTTGCGTGGAAGCCCGATAATCCTGTCCGGCATCTCTGTGATGGCCCGGGGAAGCTCTGTCAGTCGATGGGGATCACGATCGGTCTGTATGGATCCGATATGACGTCATCAGCCTCGGAGCTGTTTCTAGGGCGGTGTCCCGGGCTTTCGTTTTCAGTGGGGCGTGTGGGGCGTGTGGGTGTATCAAAGGCGGCTGATTGGCCGTTGAGGTTTTTTATGCGGGGTTTCCGAAGATCGGATCTTTGATTTTTGTTGTCGTGTTGGGATTACAGGGCGTTTTGCGCCGTAAAACTCCAACCTATAACATGGAAGATCGGATCTGCCCCTTCCTCACCACCGGTCGGTATGCACCTTGTCTTTCTTGAACGAAGCCTCGCTATGGCCGGCAGGATGTTCTGCCGGATAGCCTAACGGCATCATACAGAGGACTCGTTCCGTTTCGGGAATACCAAGCACACTGCGGACGTACTCCTCGCTGTTCGTTCCATCGGGAGTTTCCATGTTGTATACCTGTACCCAGCACGTCCCCAACCCTTGATTGACCGCTTCGAGGTATATGTGTGCGCCGACGATAGAGCTGTCTTCGATCCAGTGCGGAGAACTCTGGCTATCTGCGGTGATGACAATGATGATCGGCGCTTTCTTGGAAAAGCTGGCGAAATTGGTCGCGCGCGAAAGCCGCTCTCTGATCTCTTCTTTCTCAACGAGGACAAATGACCAGGGGTTCTTGTGATAGGCGGATGGGGCGCACATTGCGGCGAGCAGTACCTCACGGACAACTTCAGGTTCGACTGGCTTGTCTTCGTATTGGCGGATGCTCCGGCGTTTCAAAATGACATCAAGCATACTCAAAATGCTAAAGTAAGTCAGATTTCTGCGTGTTCAGTATAGCATATGCTGATTCTATAGGCAGTGCGTCTTCGATATGAAAGGGGCCGATACTTGTCCGTCGCAACGCTGAAACGGTCGCCGGAAAGCCGAGCCGTCTTCCAAGTTCCTCTGCTATAGAACGCACATAGGTCCCGCTCGATACATTCATGTCGGCGGTGACACGGTAACGGGGGAGGTCTGTGCCGTGGTCAGACGGATCGTTGCTCTTGGCGGGCTCTTCCTTTTCGGATCCGTGGGAAATGAGCGAAATTTCAGTGATGATCATCTCTTTGACCGGAGGAGTGATCGTTGTGTCGCCCTTCCGGGCTCGTTTGTACAGTGGTATTCCTGCTATTTTTACGGCGGAAAAGATTGGGACCGGGAGGCGGTGAGTTCCCTTGAGCTTCTCAACCTCGCGGCGTATTGCATCTGGATCGGGTCTCTCGACGGGCATCTCTTCAATGACCTCTCCTTCGAGATCTCCGGTTGTCGTGCGTTTGCCAAGCAGGATGTCGACACGGTAGGTCTTTGGCATTTTCAAAAAAGTGTTGAGCAGTTTGGTGGCCCGGCCGGCCCCGATGATGAGAAGTCCCGTTGCAAGAGGGTCGAGTGTCCCTGCGTGTCCGATTTTTCTAATCCCGGTTGCCTTTCGGAGCTTGCGGATAACGTCGAACGATGTGATCCCGGAAGTTTTGTCTATCAGAAGAATTCCGGGCGGAAGGGACGGGGGGAGGGATGGCATTGGTTACGGAAGCACCCAGTTGAACACAAAGAAAATGACAGCGGCGGCAACCGCGAAAAGGAATACAGAGAGGGCGATCTTAATTGTCATGCGCATTATTTTCAAAACGATCAGGAATGCGACTACTCCTGCTCCGATTATTATCCACGGGATAAATGTCTCAGGGACGGTGAATGAGCCGATTGTCATGAGATGGCCGGATGAATTGAGCTCATACACAGTGTAGCACGCGGGGAACGTGGTGTCAGCGTCCGAATGTAGCCGGATTGAGGAAAACTTCTTTTGGGCGGTTTGCCTGTTTTTTAGAAATTTTTCACTATCATGCGGTATACTGTCTGTATGGAACTGATCATTCTACCGGGGAACAGTACGAAAAACCGCGAGTGGGCGCAAGATATTGCGGAAAAACTCAAGGATGTCTTTGCCCGTGTTTATGTGCACGAGTATGCCCACTGGGATCAGGAGGGTTCCCGTTTGGACTTCGAGCGTGAGCGTCAGCGGGTGAAGGCGGCTGTGGCCGGGCGGGTATCGTACGCGGTATTTGCGAAGTCGGCGGGAGCGCTTCTCTCACTGGATATGATCGATCAGGAAGAATTGTCACCTCAGTGGTGCATATACGTGGGATCGGCGATCCGGATGGGCCGGAGGTTGAGGTTCGATCTCGATTCATGGCTATCATCGCACCGTGTTCCGACGCTGTGGGTTCAGAAAGAGTTTGATCCCGCGATGTCATATGACGACCTGCGTGCCACTGTTGAGGATTTAAGTCACGGGACGAATGAATTTGTGCAATTACCAGGTTCGGACCATGCGTACCTGGAAACCGATGAGCTTGCTATGCGTGTGGAGGAATTCGCTGTGCGGAACCGGTGAGTGGATGTGGTCATTACGTGTACCTGTTGCGATTCACCGGGCGTTTCGGCTGCAGTTTTTCCTGTTTGCTCTCCGGCGCGGTATAATACGTTCCAGTAATATTAGTTTTCGACGTTGTAATGATAGTAAAAAATAAGGATCAACGTGTTGCGGTGCTCGTAGATGTGCAGAATTTATACTATTCTGCACGTAATCTATACGGTTCGCGCATTAGTTTCAAAAATCTTTTAAAAATTTCGCTTGCCGATCGTGTGCTCACACGGGCGATCGCGTACGTGATCAAGTCGGATGTGTCCGAGAAGGAAAATGAGTTCTTCAGCGCGGTGCACGACGCCGGGTTCGAGCTCAAAGAAAAGGATTTGCAGGTGTTCCCGGGAGGAGCAAAAAAAGGCGATTGGGACCTGGGAATTGCCATGGATGCAATCCGGCTTGGCCAGAAGGTTGACTCGATTGTGCTGGTGTCAGGTGACGGAGATTATGTGCCGATGGTTGTATATCTACAACACGCGCTGGGCTGTCTGGTAGAAGTTGTCGCGTTCGACAAAACCTGCGCAAAATCGCTCAAAGAGATCGCCGATGACTTTATTCCGATAGAAAAACATCTTGATATGTTGTTGTTCAAAACGGAAAAGAGCGTGAGACGGGGAGTGGTTCCGAGAAATGGGGTGGCCGGTTCGTTGCGGCCAGGAAACGGTGAAAATCAGCCTGACCGCGACCGTGAAAGGGTTGGAAGTGGTTCAAGATCGTCCGGATCGGGCAGTGCCAGTCCGCGGAGCGGGCAGAGGACAGTGGGTCGATCACGGAGTGGCATCGCCGGCCTGTTCAAGAAACCGAGCTCGCCGAAATAGTTTGTCAGCTTGTGTTTGTCCGTCCCATGGCCGCACAACACTCCAAAACCTTTATCTGTAAGCACTGCGGCAGGGACGTACCGTATGCCGCGCCCGGCACGCATCACCGCAATCACTGTCCGTTCTGTCTGTACTCCCGCCACGTAGATATTGTCAGAGGTGACCGCAAGTCGCGGTGTGGCGGCATGATGAAGCCGATCGGTATTGTGGAGCGTCCGGACGGCGAGTTCCTGATCGTGCACCAGTGCCAGGGGTGTGGGTTTATCAGCAAAAACCGCATTGCCGGTGATGACGATGATACGGTCCTCTCGACCTTGTCCCGGCAATCTCTTGATGATAGGCTGTTGTAGATGTTATTTTGCTTTTTGTGTCCTAGGTGACAACATCGCTTTGGACAGTGGGGGAAGTCAGAGACCATCAGTTTTTTGTATAGAGAGGTCCGTTTTTATGGATACACTTGTTCCTGTCACCATCATCGCCGGTTTTCTTGGAAGCGGGAAAACAACACTCATCAACCATCTGCTCACCGAAGTCGGCGGCAAACAGCGGCTTGCTATCGTGAAAAACGAAATCGGTGACGTTTCGGTGGATAGCCGGATTATCAGAGGTAAAAACATTGTCATGAAGGAGCTTTTGAATGGATGTGTCTGTTGTACGCTGGTCGGTGGCCTTGAGGAGTCGCTCAAGGAGCTTGTAGAAACAGTCAAACCCGAACGGATCATCGTCGAGGCGTCAGGGGCGGCGAATCCGGCGATACTCGCGGTGAATATCGATCGGTTTGGTTTTGTGAAACGTGACTTGATCGTGGTGGTAATCGACGTTGTGAATTTCGAAGGATATCGCGACAAAACGATGGTAGGACGTCTTCAGCACAAATTCACCGACCTGGTTGTGCTCAATCGGGTGGGCGAGGTTTCCGAGGAGGTGATCGACCGGGTGCTCGATGATGTGTATGAATTTCGGCCGGGCATCCCGGTTATCCGCTCGGAAACGGGGCGGGTCGATCCTCAGATATTGTTCGGATTCACGGGAAAAAGCACGGAAATCACGCTCACTGACGATGAAATTAAACACTCGCACCATCATCTTGAGCAGGACCGGATTGAGGTGTTTTCGTTCCGACAGGACCGTCCGCTTGATACGTCGTGCGTGGAGCGGGTGCTCAATTCGCTTTCAGAGAACTATCTTCGGGTGAAGGGATTTGTCTGGTGTAATGATGGATCCTATTATCTGGTCAATTTTGTGTGCGGACGGTGGGAGATGGAGCGGGTGGAGGATTCTTCAGGCGCAGATATGGATTCTTTCGAGGCTCGTGCAGACTTCCCTCTCCAATCCGCCTCAGACCAGACCACACGTTCAGTGTCAAAGACGGAGCTCGCCTTCATTGGTATCGGCATAGGAACGGGTAAGCGCGTGATCGAAAAGCGGCTGAATACGTGTTGCCTGAAATGATTAGACACCGAGACGAAGGGCAAGGGGATGGGTTAGCCTTCATCTTGCTCCTACCCTTAGCCTTAGGTCGTGGTCAGCCGTTTTTCCCATGCGTTCACGACACCCACGATGGTTGCCCGCGGCGAAACGGAGCTGTAGGGGAGTGCGGTGAGCCCATCTTTTTCCTGAATGACGACGATTTCTTTGCGTGATACCGGCCGTTCCTGAGAGATGAACAGGATGCCACTTGGTGAAAGATGTGTTGTTTCCATGCGGACAATCGTTGCGTCGAGCGCAAACGGATTGGTTGCCGTATGAATGATCCAGTCCGGGGCGGTGTAGTAGAGCTTCGTTTCCTTCAGTGCGTCTTTCACTTTTGTGAATGGTTTCTGGATGAGTGGGATGGTGTTGGTGGTGTAGGGGAGACTTGGTTCCGCGACCGACGGTTCCTGGAGGAGGCTGGTGACCGGCACGTGCAGAGCGGATGCAATGTCCCCGATTTTCCTTAGTGGTGAGCTTTTGCCTGTTTCGTACCGGGAGACCATTTCCCACGTGGTGCCGATCTTGTCCGCAAGTTCTTTTTGAGTAATCCCGGCGGTGATACGGGCATGTTTGATTTGAAGGCCTATGGTATGAAAGTCCATATATACGACATCCTATTGGACGGTGAAAGGAAGATGAATAGAATGGGCGTTCTTTCATATGATATTGCATTCCGTATTCTTGGTGCGTTCCGTATCCGTCACGCGTATGACCGCCAGTTCTGCCGGATCCATCCACGGGCGGCTTTCTCGGTGTCGCCCAGTCCCCGGCGGGTAAGTTCTTTGCGGACGACTCCACCTTTGTGGGGATGGTGGTATTGGCGTTTGAGCGGGGAGCTGAACCCGTGGACATAGTGGGCGATTTCGTGGGCTATGGTTGCGTCGACAACGTAGTCGGGGATGGAGGGATCTTTGAACTTCCGCGTGATGGTGATAACGGTGATGCGGCTATCATCCTGTGAACGTACCGTTTTTTTGATGGAGTCTTTTTTGAGAAATGCTTTGATGCGTGAGTTTTTGCGCGCCCACCCGATGGAGCCGAGCTGGCGTGATGCCGAGCGTCCGAATTTGATCAGTACGAAATTTTTTCTCGGAACGTCTGCGAAATAGTTCTCCCAGATTTCATACATTCTGTCGGCAAGCCACGCTTCTGTGCGGTTTTTGGGTTCCACGGAGTGATTATAGTGCTTGACAGTGCCCAACGCTATGATATACTTTTCGTTAGCACTTGGTTCTTGAGATTGCTAAGTCGATCGGCATGATCTCGAACCTGGGTGATCCTCAAAATAACATGTAATACTTAATCATATGAGACGGTTAACCGTATGGAATCCGTGGAACATCTCCCCACGCTGGTCAGACTGGGATGAAGACAGTTTGATGGGGGATATGACAGCCGGGATGGATGTGTTTGAGCAGGGTGACAATGTCATTGTGAAATTGAACGCGCCCGGCTTCAAGAAGGACCAGTTGGACATTTCCGTCGAAGCTGGAAAAATAACGATTGTCGGCAAGGCGCAGGAGCAGACGGAAGAGGAAGACAAGAGCAGGAAGTATTACCGAAAGGAAATTTCTACCCGATCGTTTACCAGAAGCTGTGATTTGCCGTTTGATGTCGTTCCCGGAAAGGCCGAGGCGAAGTACGAGGACGGTGTTTTGACGGTTACGCTTCCCAAAAGCGAAAACGCAAAACCGACCAAGATCAAATTGAATGTCGACTAAGTAATCGAAGGTACACGAAGATAGCGTGTTCCATAAAAGCTCTCCGGGGGGATTCCCGGGGAGCTTTTTTGTTGGGCCGAATGTGGACTGAATTCCGGTCAGACACCCGGCACGCAGGGAAATTTCATCTGGTTTCTTTGTTCATCTCAGCTATTGCGACTTTTTCTTTTGGAGGCTACACTTTCTCCTGGTGGAGCTGAAACTCATGACCTACAACGTGCGGGGCGGTCTGTGGACGCCAGAGCACAGCAAGAAACTCGCCCGGCTGGTAATGGAAAACGATGTCGACATCCTGTTTTTGCAGGAGGTTGTCCGGTTTTTTAACGATGCAGTGCCGGACGACGGTGAGTGTGTGCTCAAGGGATTGAAAGCGGCTCTCGGCAAAGAGTTTGGCATTATCTCCTATACGCCTGCCCAATCGGAAAATGAATCAAGCGGGAATGCGATTGTATACCGGAAGAAAACAGCGACCCCGCTGGGTGGTTTTCACCGGGGGATGTTCGCGAAAGTTTCTCAGAGGTCGCTTTTGGAGGAGCGGGTGAGCAAGATACTGGTCGCGTCCCGGCGGGTGATCATGTCCGGGAAATTCAGGATCGGCGGCCGGATCTTTATCATGTACAACGTGCATCTCGACTACTTCGGTGGGGATGCGAGGCGTGTGTACCAGCTTAAGCGGATGTTCAGTTTGTGGGAGCGCACCCGGAGCAAGACCGGCGTCATTGAGATTATTGCGGGCGATTTCAATACGTGGCTTCCTGCCCGGCTGATGCGGATGTTCAGGAAACTTGGTCGGCTGTACCGTTTCCTGACGAAGTCCGGTTTTATAGAGGTGTCGCAGGGTGTCGACTGGACGCAGGTATTCAAGCGCGACGAAATGGACAAGTTCACGGAAAACGGAGCGGTCAACGTAGGGAAAGCAACCGGCATCGCGCCGATTTTCGATGGCCATTTCAAACAAAAGCTCGACCATATCTGGGCACGGGGGGATATCGAGGCGACCGACTGTCGGAGGATCGATACCGATCTGTCCGATCATTACCCGCTGATGGTGACTTTACATGTAAATGAACCTACTCATGCTTGAGATTGAAAATGTTACAGCAGAAAAAGAGGGTGTGACTGTTTTACGTGGGGTGTCTGCGAAAAT
>JAQVGB010000001.1 GCA_028696915.1 Candidatus Dojkabacteria bacterium
CGTAGAGTGCTACCATGTTTTCTCCCCCTATCGGCACACCGTATTCCAGAGAGTACGTATTATAGAAGTTGACAACCGGATTGATATTCGGAAGGTCCTTGCCTGAAAGCACCCGCTTGGCAAGCGCGACATGCGACGGCAGGTAATCACCCGACTTCAATCCCGCCCGCTCAGTGATTCGTCGGTACTCATCCATCCACCGTGTGTAGCGCGATTCGGACAGCACGTTTCTTCCCCTTTGTCGCAGATCCGTGGAAACCGCGTGCATCCGCTCAAGGATACTCTTTCCCGGAATTTCATTGTTGACACCCGTCGCAACAACAACATACTCGATTGCTGACGGATGCGCTTCGATAAACTCGTCAGTACGCTTGAATTTCATACCGCACATTGTACTCATACCGTGCAAAAAAGTCACCTGACCACATCGGGTGTGCTACGGCCAGTCATCAGATTTTTATTAAAATGACCGTAGCCTTAACGAAAATTTCATGAGATCAGGGTACCTGCAGATAACAGGCACTTCTCGTGGAAAATGCTATACGTTAGCGGCACGAAGGGGTTTACACGACATCCGCCCCATGGTAGTCTGGTAGAAGACTGCCCACATGAAAAAGATCATCAAGCGAAAGACAAAAACTACGCGTAGCAGTTCTACACGAACGGCACTCTCTGCTATGTCCACGCTTAGGGCCCTCCTTTCCCGGAACCTGCGACATATCTTCAAGAAACCGGTCTTGATCCTACCTTCGCGAGAGGCGCACTCCAGCCTTTTCAGGTATGCTTCACGAATACTTCTTTTGCTCATCATTATTGTTTCCACCGTCATCGTCATTAAAAAAGTCAGCGCACTCGACGAAACGACTCATATCATTGGGGCGGGCGGGAACACTGAATTTGCACAGGGAACCGGCAGTTCGGTCGTTGTGAGCGCAAGCGCCGTCACCCTCGACAAACGGGAAAACTGGCTCAGCCTCGACTGGAACTACAACCGGCAGTTGACCGTGTACAATCGATCGGACATCCCTGTCGGCGCCGGCTCGACCGTCCAGGTCACCGTCGATACCGCCAGCCTCGAATCGGTCAGAGACGACTGCTACGACGTGAGAATTGTGCATCGCGCCGGGGACGGAACGCTGTCCGATATCCCCCGGAGCCTGTATCTCAAAGAAGGAAGCACCACCTGTAACGACTCCAGCACAACAACGATCTCATTTCAGGCCGCCACCGCAATTGAACCCGGAGCCAGCGACAATTCCTACTATCTGTACTACGGCAATATCACGGCGGGAAACCCGGCCCACGGAGATAACGGATATGACATATTGAGAGCGGACGATTCGGTCGCGTCGGCATCACTTGTATGCGCGTTTAACGGCACGACAACCTGTTTGGACGGCGAGGTTCCCAGCACCCAGAGCGGACCGTTGCGCTACAGCGGCGGGAGGGGGGCGTTGGACTTCGGAAGTGCAAACGACAAAGTGACAATCCTCGATAGCGCAAGCAATATGGACATCACAACGGGCTCAGTCGAGATGTGGGTCAAGATCAATTCCTACTCTGGCTCCTACCCTCGAATTTTTTCAAAAGGAAGTTACGAGTTGGTTATGTATACCTTCGTCGGCGGAGAAGGAAAACTCGAGTGGAATACGCGCTACTCAGCAGCAAGTTCCTGCCAAGTAACCTCCGGGACCTTCAAACTCGCACTCAATCAATGGTATCACGTAGCTCTGACATTTGACGGAACCACCTCCACAATCTTCGTCAATGGCGAGGTGAAGGGCCAGCGCTCCGACTGCTCCGGGGTCATCTACGACGTATCGACAAACTTCACCTTAGGAGATCAAGCCTCAGGCGGACGCAACGCAGACGTCGCCCTCGACGAATTTGCGGTATATACAAGAGTCCTTGATCCGGCAGAAGTCCTTTCCCACGCCAGTTCAAATGCACCTCTCCCTATCGATAACAGCATGCGACTCCTTTACCACTTCGACGAGAATGGAGATGATCCACGGGATGGCGATGCCAGTAATATGATTGTTCACGATGCGTCAGGATTAGGACATCACGGCACAGTGACTGGCGCAAAGTATATCGGAGGTCTCATCGGCATCGATTCGTCCACCTCCGACACCGGTATCACCGGCACACAATCATACGCCAGCCACCAGGGCATTTTCATTGAAGAAGGTACCACCAATCTTGTCACCAATCCCTCCTTCGAACATGCGACGTTCGATACAAACTGGGGTCGGTTTTACAGCAACTACGACTCAGCAAATGACACATTCACACCATTAATGGCGAAAAGGAATTCAGCGGGTCCGTTTGCCGCGGGGGTGATAAGCCAAGATGATTATGGAGACCTTGCAGAACTGGGTAACGACTCGCTTGTATACACACATAGCACAACAATAAACGGAGACTTTGCCGAGAACGCAGATGATGACCAAGGAACACTTCTTTTCTGGTGGACCCCAGAATATTCATCAACCCAAATGAATACAGGTTCTGCATATTTCTATCAAACCCGCTCGAGCTCCTATTTGAGCTATGACTGGGTGAATGACCGGTTCGTCATCGGAATCGGTGGTCCAACTTACAATTATTCTGTAAACGCAGGAGAGACATACCTCATTGCATTTCGATGGGACAAAGACTTAACACTCAACGGAACACACTATTCCAGCCTCACGGTTAACACCGATCACTACTTCGTCGGGACTTCACCATTAGGAACGGCCTGGGAAGACGATTGGGGAAACACCACTCTTCTCGGCGGAGCGGATGGCGTCGTAGAAGGTTTGACCGTCTATCGAAGGCCTCTTTTCGATGGCACTAACGGCATTGATGTCGGCAATGGCGATGAACTCGAGCAGATCTGGAACGCCGGTGCGGGAAAAGATCCCACTCTTATCACCGGTAGCTGGGATGTCGTGTTGGCTTTGCCAACGAACGCCCTCCCGGGATCTATCACAACAGGAACCGGCAACGCCTGGAGCCATCCGCACGCAAGTAACCAGATCGGCCCCACGGCGGCGGGAGCCGGCCAGGGACGGTATGGATTCATGATGAACGGCAATCATCTTCAAGATGGATTCACCTGGACACACGAACCGGACTCACTCTCAGGACTTTCACTATGGCTTAAAGCGGACTCAATAACAGGTGTTGCCGATGGAGGTACAATCAACTCATGGAACGACAGCAGTGGGAATGATAACCACGCAGTACAAGCATCCGTCGGTCTCCGAGCCACCTATAGAACAAATGTGTTAAACGGGAACCCGGTTGTGCGGTTTGACGGGCTTGATGACTACTTCAGCCTGACAAACAGGATCACAGACGCACAAACGATATTCGTCGTGCATAAATGGGTACTCGACGAAGTTGAATACCGCCCGATCCTGGGAGATGACACCGTTGCTCATTTTCACGGATCGGGTTCTGGATGCGGTACACCAACAACCCGTTTGTTCGGATGCATGCCACTCGTAGCGACCGGAGGTGGATGGATCAATGGAATCGCTGCGGCCCCGTGGCCGATGAATAAGCAGACGGAATTTGCAATCCTCACACTCCGTCCTGACTCTCCCGTAACTATAGGAACCGTTTCCAGAGATCGATTTAATCCTCGCCTTTTCTATGGAGATATTGCTGAAGTCATTGCCTTTAACAGAGCCCTTTCCGATACTGAACGACAGCGCGTGGAGCGATATCTCAGCCAGAAGTACCAAATTTCATACAATGGAGGCGATCCAATCCTGACCGCAATGGCCTCCGATCAAAAAATCTTCGCGGGGGGCTACTCGTGGTCAACCGAAGAATCTGGCGACGGAATCAAACGAACGCTCACAGGCCTTTCCGCAGGTCAGAACTACGTTGTCCGAGCACTCGCACATTCTGACGGGGGAAGTGTTCCTCAGGTCCAGATCTGGGATGCCACCAATGGACATGAAATCACACACCTCGACGGTACTGCAGCTTCAACGCGTACAAATCCCAATACGCTACTCTTCACCTTCGAACTTCCCACCGTCGCTCGCTACAACCCCGTCGACGACGACCTTAGTTACGACTGGGTTGACGCAGATTGCACAGCAATCGAGGTGCGGCTTGTGAATACACAGGCATCAGGCACGATCTACTGGCATCAGATAGAGTTGCTGGTGAACAAGCTCGATAACCCCTCATTTGAGATCGGAAGCGGAGATGCGTGGATTCCTGCTGGCTGGAATAGCGGAGACCTCGATCCATCAGACACACAACAGGAAAACGGAACAATCCGTACAGGAAACCAATCTATGCAGTTTAATTCCGGGATTTCTCAAAATGAGTGGTTCTACCCGACACTCGCCTTGGCAGCAAACAAGTACCATGCATTTGGCGGATGGAGCCGTGGTGATGGCAACGGCGGTTTCTTCTGGTGGGGCACAAACAATTCAAACTACTACTGGCAGGCACTATCAGGAAATCCTGCAACAAGTCATGACGCTTTGTGGTCACATACTCCCGGAGTTTTTCGAACGACCGGATCACCAGACTCGAACCGTCCAGCCATCGGCGTTGACGACATAACAGGAGAGGCCTTTCTCGACGATCTCTACTCCTTCGAGCTCACCGACGTTTCCCTCTCAATCACCCCCGCATCCGAAGCAAACAGCCTCGAATCGACAGGCCTTCGCATCGACGGCCGCGATTCCCTCTCACAAGTCATCACCAGCTTACAGGCCGATCTCGGAAGTATCAAATTCAGATATACCCCCCGGCATTCAGCTGACATAGTAACAAACTTTGGAGTATCCCGGCCGCATATCGTGATGCTGGCAAACGGCTCGTTCGATTCACGAAATCACAACGGATCAAGCAACGCCGCAACACTCCGCGACTCTACTCGCGCCTGGGTGAATAACCAGTGGGTCGGCTACACCGTGTACAACAGGACCGATGGTTCAACCGGTACAGTGACCGCCAATAACGCGACCACGGTTACCGCAGTTCTCGCCGGAGGAGCCGAAAACGACTGGGACAGCAACGACCTCTACGAAATTCTCCCCACAGCCTATATCCGTTTATTCTGGAACGCGAATAATAGCATCACGCTCGGTTTCAACGATGGTGGCGGTGAGCATCAGGACACCTGGGACGCAACGGACGCAATCGTTGCAGGAACAACCTACGATCTGGAAGTGTCATATACCGGCTTGGCGATGAATTTCAAAATTAACGGAACAACACAGAAATCTGTGGCAACTAGCATTAACTTCACTTCATTGCCAACGACCGCGTATTTCGGTTCTACGTCAGGAGGATCCCAACAGAACGACTGCACAATCAGCAATTTCATATCAGCAGATCCGTCCGCCAATACAACCGGTCCGTACTATAAGTTTGGAGGAAAATCGCTCAAACTGACCCACGCGGGAACTATCGCCGACGAATACGCGACACTGATCGATCCGGACTCGACAGATACACATACCCTCTCGGTATATGTGTATGACACAACAGAAGGAAATATAGCAGGCACTGTTGACGCAACGGTCGCTACACTTGTTTTCGGCGGGGAACTCGTCATACCGGCAAGCTATACCGATATGGGGGGCGGCTGGTGGCGGCTCACCTACCCGGCCGCTACGGTCGACGCGGCACAATTGTATGGCATACAGGTACAGGCAGGAAAATCCATCTATGTGGACGGTGTACAGCTTGAGGCAAAGGCCTACGCGACGACCTACGCGGATGGGAGTCTCGATGGTGACGCCGTGAACTACGCGTGGACCGGTACGGCAAATGAGAGCAGGAGCACAAGAGATACCAGTGAGATCGTTCATCCCGCGACAAATAATGCAAACATTAGCGAAGGAACCTTAAGTTTTTGGGTTAGACCGGTAGGCTGGGACTGGTCTGAGAACTTAACCTATTATCGCGCTATTTTTCGTTGGGGAATCCAATGGGCATGGCAACCGGGAATAGGTATTTCGGCTCACAATAATACTCTCTACCTCTATTCTATGTGTGATGGCTGTGGCTGGAATGTCACATCAAGACCAATTAGCGGCCAGGGATGGGCTCACGTTGTCGTTTCATGGAGTGTTCCGGAATCAACCATTTCCATGACCGTTAATAACAACCGCGTGGAGGATAACTTCGGAACCACCTCCATAACAGACGATTTCCTGCGATTTGGAAAAGCAACACTCAATGCCAACTCATTTAGAAACCACGGCAATTCTATTTACTCCGACATCAAGATCTACAACAAATCCCTCACCCAAGACGAAATCGCCTCCCTCTACTACCAGGGCCTCGCTACCCACGCGCAGTCCGAGACCAGTAACGACAAGTACGCCGAAACCGGTTCCTGGACCAGCCCGACCATCGATCTGGGGGCGGCTGGCCTCTGGGGAGAAACTCCCAATCTCAACGTCACCGAGACCCTGAACGGAAACACCATCACCTATGAAACCCGCACATCGGAAGATGGAGAAACATGGTCCGACTACATGGTCGCTACCGGCACCACCCCAAATCTCGACATCCAGAGCGACCCCAACCGCTACCTGCAAATCAAAACAACACTCGACTCAACCGCGACATCGCAGACCACCACCCCGACATTTTCGGGACTATCGTTCAACTACGTTGAAGACATCATCGCACCGGACCTGAATGCATCTGACATTCATATGTATACCGCACTTGACGGCGTGCCTGTTTCCGAGGAATCGTGGACACCAGCAACCTCCCCCTACTTCACCTGGGAGGACGGACACGACGCACCTAACGGCTCAGGGCTCCGCGGGTACTGTGCCTATCTCGGCACCTCACCGCTCGGAGACCCGAAGACCGCAAAAGGCATTCTTGGCACAACGCCCGTTTCCACCGCCAATACCACGTGTCAATTCATCATTGCAGAGAATTTCATCAACCTCTCACAGGAGCTCCTCAAAGGCAACCCGTGGCTCACCTCGAGCACCTTACCCTACTACTTCAGGCTGAAAGCCGTCGACAACACCGGAAACGTCCACGAGGGCGCATCCGCAGAATTCATGTTCTATTTTGACGATACACCACCCTCAAATCCTCGCGGACTATCCGCCCCGCAGGAATACCAGCGCGAACTCGAAGCAATCACGATCTACTGGTCGAACACTGGCGACACCGCCGCCACCGACGAGCACTCGCAGGTAAAAGGCTTCCAATACCGTATCGAGGACGGCACGTGGTACGGCTCCGGACACACAGGATCTGAAGATTGCACAGACTTATTTATTCCCGAAATCGGGCAAACCAGCCTGTCCTACACCCTCAATGCCGACTACGACGAGCTCGGTGTGGGAGAAAACGTGTTTTACCTGCGCACGTGGGACAACGCCTGTAACGCCAGTCATACCTATGCAACAGCCATCATTAAATACAGCGCCGATGCCCCCTCTGCCCCGCAAAACCTCCGCGTCTCTCCGGAACAGAGCGAAACAAACGAATTTGCCTTCTTCTGGGATCCACCGGAATCGTTCTCCGGCCAGGAGTCAGCACTTCGCTACTGCTATACCGTCAACGCAACACCGTCAATTAACCGATGTCTCTGGATTGCCGACACATCCCTTGCCGCCGACGCATATGCCAATCAGCCGGGCGAGAATATCTTCTATCTGGTCGCAAAAGACGAAGCCGGCAACGTCAACTATCTCGATTATGCATCGGTGAAATTCACCGCTGACACCGCCGCACCCGGAATCCCAACCGGAATCGATATTTCGGACATCTCGATAAAGGCAACACAAAGCTGGAAACTTGCAGTCACCTGGGACGATCCGGAAGATACGGGAGCAGGTGTAGCATCATACGCAGTCTATCGGACAATTGACGATGTGAATTGTGTGACTGACCCATCTGCCTACGATCTCGTCGGTGGCACCGCAGGGACCTCGTTTGTCGATGCAAGCCTCGAACCACAGACATACTATTATTGTGTCAAAGCATGCGACAGTACCAACAACTGCTCTGCATTTTCTGAGCGCGTTTCGGACATTCCCACCGGAAGATTTAGAGAACCCGCAGAGCTTGTTTCCGGCCCCGAGGTCACTAATATTTCAACCCGCTCCGCAAAAGTCAGCTGGGTCACCGCACGTGACTCGGATTCCAACGTCGAATTCGGCTTGGCAGAAGGAGAATACTTTGAGGAAGAGGTCGCCAATTCTGACCAGGTCGTCATTCATACTGTGACCCTCAACAACCTCTCCCCTGCAACCACGTACTTCTTCCGCGCGAAGTGGACCGATGTCGACGGCAACACTGGAGTCAGCAACGAGCACTCGTTTACCACCGCACCACCACCAGCCCTGAAAAATGTCGCCTCAACGCACGTAGGGATCACCTCCGCAATGGTAGAATTCACGACAATTGGGGCCACCCGTGCCACCATTTACTATGGCCCTTCGGGCAGTTTCACGACCCTGCGCGAAGTCAATACCTCCCCGGAAGAATCATCCTATACCGCAATCCTGCCCGGGCTCAACGAGGGAACCACCTACACCTACCGCATCAACCTCTTCGATGCAGAAAACCAGGAATACGAAGGAGAAATTCACACATTCACGACACTTCCGCGGCCTCGCGTCATCAATGTGACAATTCAGGAAGTCAGAAATACCGCGCAACCATCGATCGATGTCACCTGGCAGTCCAACACGTCCGTATCGTCCATAATCAGCTTCTATCCTGTTTCACGGCCTGATGAAGCCCGTGAACAGGTGGACCTGGAACCGGTAAGCGGCGAGCATACCATGCGCATCACCGGCCTTCTGCCGGAAACAGCCTACGCCCTCGTCGTGCGGGGAATCGACGCTCTCGGGAACGAGGCAGTTTCGGACGAGCATACCTTCACCACATCGACCGATACCAGACCGCCGAAAATCTTCAACATCACGACCAAGGGCGGCATTGTTTCGCCCGAAGTCCAGAGCAACCGCGACCAAAGCGCACAACTCATCATTTCCTGGGAAACCGATGAGGCCGCAACCAGCCAGGTCCTGTTCGGGGAAGGCTCCACCGCAACCTATACACAAAAGAGCCAGAAGATCGACGATCTGACCTACAACCACATTGTCGTAATCACAAACCTGCGCCCTTCAAGCGTCTACCACATCAAGATCGAGTCGATCGACACCGCAGGTAACACAAGTGAATCCGCAAAAATCGTCGCAATAACACCAAAAACGACCAATAGTGTCCTGAACGTCATATTTGGAAGCCTGGTCGACATATTCGGTTTCTTGCAATGAGAACGGGATACCCATATATTCCGGAGGTACCGGTCAATACAGGAAGAATCTGTAACTCTGACCGGCCACCGGTTCTACCGACAACAATTACTATACGTTAGCGGGGTTAGGATGCCAGAACAACCAGATCGAAAAAACATAATCATAGCGCTCCGGGACATCCGGAAAAGTTTCGACACCAAAGGACAGCAAACGGTGGTGCTCAGAGGTGTAGACCTCGACATTCACAAAGGTGAGCTTTTGATGATCTTCGGCCCATCCGGATGCGGAAAGTCGACACTTCTCAACGTCATCCTCGGGCTGGAACAGCCCGATACCGGCACCGTTGATTTCCTGGGAATTAACCTCTGGACACTTAATGAAGACGATCGCGCCAGCATCCGTAAACGCACCATCGGGACAATGAACCAACAGCAGTTCTGGATCAATTCCCTTACCGTCAAAGAAAATGTCGCATTTCCCCGGCAACTGCTCGGATCATCCTTCGACGAGGCGCTACCACACGCGGAGGAAAAGCTCACGCTTGTCGGCATGTCGCACCGTATCGACTATATCCCACGGGAACTATCATCGGGAGAACAGCAGAAAATCAGCCTTGCGCGAGCGTTGATCTCAAATCCGACGGTCATTATCTCGGATGAGCCGACCGGAAATCTTGACGTAAAAAGCGGTTTTGAACTGATGGACCTACTTGCCTCACTTCGCGACAATGGCACAACGATCGTCATGGTCACCCATAACCCGGAGTACCTTTCCTACGCGGACCGCGTCATTTTCATGATCGACGGCAAGATCCACAAGGATGTCCGCCCGCAAAAAAAGGACGTCAACAAGATCCGCAAGGAGCTGACCGAAACACTCAAACAGTACCTGCGCAGTAATAACGCCGATGATTCTTCAGGCGACGAGGGCAGGACAAAGAGTATTCGGACATCCGGAACATCCCGGAGTATCTCCCGTGCCATACGATTGTTTGCGACAGAGTTCAGGTCCGATTTCACCGACTTTTTCACGTACTTTATCAGCATCAGCACATACCTGCTTGCAACGACAAGTTCACATCTCAGTCACAAGATACTGAGGAAAAAGCCCTCAGAAAAGATCATGAAACACGTGAAAAGGGACCGCGCCTCCGCCACCATCAGTCCCGGCATCAACAGCTTTGATGTCGTCGATCTTTCCTATAAAAACATCATGAACAAGCGGGTCAGGACATTCATCACCATCGGTGCCATGGGCATCGGAATCGGATTCGTTATGTTCCTGATCTCCATCGGGTACGGCCTGCGCGATCTGATCGTTTCGAGAATTGCCACCGTCGAGGACACACGACAGATAGAAATCGCCGCACCAGCCAGCAGTAACATTTTCCTAGACGACTCCACGATCGCGAAAGTGAACAACATCAATGGAATCGAAACAACCCAGCCACTTATCAGTATCGCAGGACAGATCACCTACAACGACTCACTGTCTGATGTCGTGGCACACGGGGTGCGATATGACTATCTCGAACACACTTCGATCAGGCTCTCTGGGGGTGAATTCTTCGATCCTCCGCAGGAACCGGAGGACCAACCTGATAGTGATGATCAAACTGCCAGTCCGGAGACCAGTCCGGAGACCAGTCCGGAGACTGGGGCGTCAGAGCCGGAAGCCGAGCCCGAACCAACGCCTGACGATACACCGATACAGCTCGACTATCAGGACCAGGTAGTCATAAACGAACAATTACTTCAGACGCTTGGAATTGAGGCAGAGGCCGCTATAGGAGCCACGGTGCAAATCGCGTACATCCCGGTTGGGTCAGGTATTGAAAATGAAGGGACAAGCGCCCAAGAAACCGGAACCGACGACACACCAAACGGACTCAACGATACAGAAGACCCCGACGAAAACACCTCCGACATGACCCGTCCGCTTCCTCACACAATCGTCGGCGTTGTAGCAGATGACAATCCGCCGGTCGCATATGTACCAATCAGTAATATTAAAATGCTCGGACTTTCCACCTACACCCAATTGACCGCCATCCTCGAAACAAACGACCAGGACCTGAGCACCACGACCCGCAAAACCATCGAAGCAATGGGGTACGAAACACATTCGACATTCGACACTATTTCTCAGGTCGACCGGATCTTCCGCTATATCAACATCGCACTCCTCACCATCGGCCTTGTAGCCCTTTCGGTGGCCGTTCTTGGCATGGTTAACACACTAACCGTCTCCCTGCTTGAACGAACCCACGAAGTCGGCCTCATGAAAGCGCTCGGCATGATGTCGAAAGAAATCCGTTTCCTCTTCATCTCTGAATCGATGCTCATCAGCATATTTGGAGGAATTCTTGGCATTGCCATTGGAGTGCTCGAGGGCAAAACACTTTCCCTCGTGCTGTCGGCGATATCCATATCGCGCGGTGAAGAAGCGATCGACGTCACCTCGATCCCATGGTACCTGATCATCGTGGTTGTCGTGGCGGCAGGGATTGTCGGCTTTTTGACGGGATTGTATCCGTCACGTCGCGCCGTCCGTATGTCCGCTCTGGATGCATTGCGGTATGAATAACCCCGCTACCATATAGTATGGAAATGTCGTACTGGCGATCTTTTTGTACTATAAGTTGGCGCACCCGGCAGGACTCGCCTGTCCGCCTCTGGCGGAAACCTCCAACCTTTGGTTCCGATCCCGCCATCACCGCATCTAGGAGGACTCGAACCTCCAACCTTTGGTTCCGAAGACCAACGCTCTATCCAATTGAGCTATAGATGCGGAGGTGGCGGGATTATCCAATTAAGCTACGGGTGCACACCATGCTTGCTCAGACCATATGCGCTATAGAACGAACACCTCCTATCACTGCACTCTCTGCTCAGCAGACTGCAGATACTACATCACGTGTATGTAACAGTCTGTATTGGCGCAACAACCGTGCCCTCCAAAAAGTTCTTCGTCACCAGTTTCATATCCTCGTGAACGATCTCGTCATTTGATATATTCCAGAATCGTTCAAGATCAAAATATCGCGCGTCCAGAACATTATCATCGCTAATCGTGACACCCTCGGATTCAGCCTTACATCCGAATACCAGATACAACGTCTTATCAACCGGAGTGACCGAAAGATACCCGGCAACCAGCCCTTCGACGCTCACCTTCACCCCACACTCTTCCATCACCTCCCGCTGAACCGCGTCACTAAGCGTCCGGTCCGAAGATTCCTCAAAGGTACCGCTTACTAAGTTCCACTTCTCAAGCTGAGCCGATTTGAGGCTTCTTTCACGAACAAGAAGGATCTTATTGCTCTTAATTACGATGGCCCCGAACGTGATGGTCATGCTATTTCGCAATTAATTCAAACGCACCCGGCAGGATTCGAACCTGCAACCTTTGGTTCCGCAAACCAATGCTCTATCCGTTAAGCTACGGGTGCACGCCGCTCACTTATAGTACAAAAACGTTCCGATGACAAGCTTCTCGTGCTATAGGTTGGCGCGATCGCACCTGGCAGGACTCGCCTGTCCGCCTCCGGCGGGAACCTGCAATCCGATTTCCACACCACTTCTTCGCACCTGGCAGGACTCGAACCTGCAACCTACTGCTTAGAAGGCAGTTGCTCTATCCGTTGAGCTACAGGTGCATATGATGCGATTTATTCCAACGCCACGCGAATTGTAGCACTAGATCAAGGGTAAGTCTAAGGATGAGTCTTAGTCTTCAATCCACCATTCATTCCCGTCCGAAACGATCTCGATCGTCCCCCACTCGTCAGTTCGAAGATACTCAAGACCCAGAGCATCAAATCGTTCCAGAATCTCCTTATGGGGATGTCCGAAAGAGTTGTCCGCCCCAACACTGCAAATCGCCAGTTCAGGAGAAGCCATCCTTAGAAAAGATTCCCCGCTTGATGTATGGGAACAATGGTGGCCCGCCTTCAGCACATCGACAGCACGCACATTGCTCCTCCATTCACTTTTCAACAGTGACTCCTCGCCTGATTGGGTGAGATCTCCGGTCAACAGCGCGTGAAACGTCCCATATTCTACACTTACCACAAGCGAACATCCGTTCACATCCGAACGATCTCTGCTTTCACCAAAGTCACCATAGATACTTACACTCAACACACACAAATCACCACCAGAAACCATACTTACACCAACCTCTTGGCTTACATACACCAATTTCACATTTTCGAAATTGACCTTTTCAAGTAATTCCTGAGATACGGAATCGTACTCACACACCTCCGGAACAAGAAACATCCCGACTTCATAGCGGTCCACTATTTCAAACAACCCCTCATAGTGATCAGCATGCGGATGAGTCAAAACAACAACATCTAGTTCATGAACCCACGGTGGCAGAGTCGAGCCAAGTTCAGACAGCACCGCATCTCCCGGACCGCCATCGACAAGAATCGTCAACCCCGAAGGTGTCCTGATAAAAATTCCATCACCCTGCCCCACATCGAAAATCCATATATGTAACTGTGTATCAGCACGCCACCCAAACCAAAGACCGGATAGACACAGGATCGTTGCAATTGTGAACATCAACACTGGCTTCATGTGCGAACTTGACCTGAAATTACCAGGCCATCCGACCGCACATCCCTATCATTACCCGGATAAAACGCAACAATGGTCAAACCCAGCGCTACGTACAGTACCGCACATATCCAGGCCGATTCTACTGAAAATTCAACGATTGCCCACGATGGCTGGGCCAAACACTCCACAACCCAGACAAAATACCGCAGTATCACCCACGCGGGCAGAGCCACAACAATAGCAAGACTACGTGATATACACGACACGGCGATGAGAAACACCCCCAGTCCCATAACCGGAGCAATGGTCGGAGCAACCAGTATATTCGCAATCAGCGCCACCACCGACACCGACCCAAAGTGATACGAGACGACAGGAAAAGAAGCCACTATCGCCGACAATGTCACCGACACCGATTCCGAAAAACCTTTGAGAAACCCTGCAAAGAACCGATCAATGACCGGTGAAACATATATGAGGCCAAACGTCGACGAAAAGGAAAGCTGGAAGCTCAAATCGTAGAGGACACGAGGATCTGCCAGCACGAGCAATGCGGCGCTCAGCGGTAAAGCAACGTGCACGACAGAGGTATTACCCGAAAGCGTACCAAGCGTTGCCATCGTCACCATCAATCCTGCTCGTATAACCGGAATACTCGCGCCGGAAATCAGAACAAATGACCAGACCGCAACAAGTCCCATCAGCAAACGCTTCTTGCGCGACAGAACGGACAACATCCGATCCACCGACGTAGCAACGATCGCCACATTGTATCCCGAAGCCGCAATAATATGTGTTGTCCCTGTTATCCGCAGGCTTTCCGAAAACCACACCGGCATGCTCCCTTCGACACCCAACAGCATACCGCCCAGAAGCGCCGCATGCGGCTCGGGAAGGTACAACTGAAGCCGCTTGAGCAAATTCCCACGAATTCGGACATGTACATTCGCCATACCTTCGGCCTTTTCAATAACGGTGAGCACCCGAGCACGGTACATAACCGAATAGATATCCTTTCTGTGCAGAAATTGCTCATATGAAAAATCAGAGTCCGGAGAATCTCTCGGCCGCTCCAGCAGACCAGTCACGACAATTCGGTCTGCGTCTCCCACGGCAGGATACCGGGGAAGAAACACCTGCACCTTCCCGGTGACCACGTGCCACTCTTCACACTCGTCCTTCTCGATATCCGTGCACACGCGGTCGGCAGACAGAACACAGGAAATCCGGTCCGGTTTTTTCCCGCACTCTCCCGAAACAACCCCCTCCACCATTGTAAAAGAGGTCGCATTATATGAGATATCACGATCGGGGATGGTCAGACTCACAGACCCCACCCTGATACTCACTAATGCTATCCCAAAAACAAACGGGATACATTTCACAACGCTTCTTTTTGCAATTCCCACCAAAATCACAACGATTGCACACCCCACAACTACACCAAAAGGGAAAAGGGAACCGAAAAAGACACCAATACACCACTGCAACAATGGAACCAACACGACAAAACGACCTATAGCAACGAGTCGACAACTCAACACTTGCACTATAGGCATATCGAATCCTTAAACTTGTCAAGTGTCTTGTCGCCTATTCCCGAAACAGAAAGTAGGTCCGACACCGCACGATAAGGCCTTCCGCTAATAATCTTTTCGGCCGTGGACGGACCAACACCCGGCAATGTTTCGAGTTCGGACGGAGATGCGGTGTTTATACTCACGCAGGAAGCTGATACCTCTGTCACTCCCGATCCCGCCGCCACCACGCTTTCCGGGACTGCACCACCGACAACCGCGCCACACTCCACCGCCGAAACAGAAGGAACAAACACCTTTGAATTCGGGATGACATGCTGAGCTAGGTTTAAATTTCTCGAGATCCACGGCAGGCATGCGTCTCCCGAAAACCCTCCCGCCGCTCCAACTACATCGTCGATAATCGAATCATCAGACAGACACAGGACACCCGGCTGAGCAACCGCACCAGACACTTCAATCCAGACACCATTGGTACACCCTTCGTCCACAGCACTACCAGAAAGCCCCCCAGGGTTATCACCCTCATCGATTCCTTCAGAAATGAACGTATCGCCAGCCGGAGGCACGATGTCTCCGGAAGAGGCCGTCAGATGCGTCACACCCCACACTCCTCCCGCCCCAAGCAAAACCCCCGCGATACATCCCGCGGTGGCAGCCTGCACAATTGTTATCCGGGAAAGTAGCGCTTTCAAACGCTCACGATCGAAATTCACCATACACGAAAAATATCATCCTTCAATGATGAATTTCTGTAACAAATGTGAAACCTTAATGAGCACGTGAGGAACACAAAGACATTCCACGACCATACGGATAGTTGTCGGTGGCAATTGACGGCCAGTCAATTTCATACTATACGTGAGTGAAATGAAGACATTCACACGAACACAAGAAACCTTCACCTGCGAAGTTTGTGGAGCCGTGACCCACGGAAACGGCTATACGGACCACTGTCCCAACTGCCTCTGGTCAAAACACGTGGATGTCAACCCGGGAGACCGCAGAGCCACATGCAGAGGACTGATGGAGCCGATCGGTTGTACAACCTCGAACAAAACAACGAGAATCCATTACCGCTGTACCGTGTGCGCCTACCGACATCAAGTGACCACCGCACCCGGTGACAATCAGGAAGCCATACAAAAAATTTCCCAGAACCCGATTCCCCTCTAAGAAGAACCGCGGACATACATCCAAGATCGGCCGCGGTCGTTTACCAGTCCAATATCTATGGGTCATTAAGCCTCTACTGCTCCTGTATTGATATGCGTTCTATAGTAACTTCATTTCTGGGCATACTGTTCTCGTCGGTCGATACCTGCGAGATCTCGTCGACCACGTTCATCCCCGAAACAACCCTTCCAAAGACTGTATGCCTCCCATTTAGCGAACTTGTGTCCGAATTGCCAACCGTTATGAAAAACTGCGACCCATTGGTATTTGGGCCGGAATTTGCCATCGCCACCACTCCTGGTCCGAACGGATAACTCTCCAGGTCATAGTTGTAGGAATACCCGATCACATCGTCGTAGAAACTCGCAAGCGTATCGTTGGAATGCTCCTGAAGACTTCGGGGGGAATACCCGATAGTAGAGGAGTTCCACGTACTATAGAGACCTGAAAGGTATGGAGCATCTTTGACAAGGATCCGGTCAAGACCGATCGAATTCGGATTGATTTCATCAGGGAAGCTATAGCCGGGCCCTCCGGTCCCGTTCCCCGCCGGATCACCGCCCTGAATGACAAAGCCATCCACCACACGGTGAAACGTCAGATCATCATAGAAACCATCCCGGCTCAGGAAAACGAAATTGTTCACCGTCATCGGCGCACGCTCCTCGAACAGATCGACCGTAATGTCGCCATGGTTCGTTTCAATCGTCGCCCGGTAATCCACTCCGGATCGGAGGTCCATTTCGGGTGAGGCTGAATACGTATTTCTGTTTGTTCCCATATCGGTTGATGGTCCGCTAAATTGAGCTGAATCATTAAGATAATCGCCGCCTTCGTTGAGGAAAATACCGAGACCAACGATGATCACCGCCGCCGCAAGCAGCGGAAGAAGAACACCTTTGTGATCTTTGAATAGATCTCCGGGATTGAGAGCACCCATGACATTCGAGACTAATCTTATACTGCTAACCTATCGCCTCTAGACAGTATAGCATCAGGTGTGCAAATCAGAGAACCCCTCACCCATCCGCCCATGCGAGACTCATACAACACTACACAACGAGCGTTGCGATCTTTCCCGGCACATATATGAATTTCTTGACATCCTGCCCATCCAGACACCTCTGCACGCTATCCAGGGCCATCACAGCCGCTCTGACGGTGTCCTCCGAAGCGTCAGGCGAGATGTTGACCTTGCCCCGAACCTTGCCATTAATCTGGACCGGGATCACGACGCTCTCCTGCTGGAGAAGTTTCTCGTCAACTTCTGGCCACGGCTGAGCATGCACGCTTCCATTTCCGCCAACCGCGCTCCAGAACTCCTCTGCCACATGTGGGACCATGGGAGCTATCGCGACAGCAATTTTCTGTAAATTCTCAATCGTGACCGGCTTCTCATGTGCGTCATTGTAAAATTCCATCAGGGCGGCAACTGACGTATTGAACTTGCGCTGGGGCAATTCATCGGTCAATTGCCGGATGAGCCTGTTAACGGCGATCTCCACCCCCAGTTCGGACACATCGTCTGTTTTCTTTTTCGCGTTGGCATTTTCCATGAAGAATTTCCAGAACTTGCGCACGAATCGGTTCACGCCTTGGATCGCCCGGTCGCTCCATTCGACCGTGCCTTCGTGAGGTCCGGTGAATAGCAGGTACAATCTGACCACATCAGCCCCGAACTTCTCCACAAGGTCATCGGGATTTATCACATTTCCGAGCGATTTCGACATCTTTGTTCCCCCCTCGCCAAGAAGCATACCGTGATTGCGCCGTGCCCGGTACGGTTCTTTGCCCGGAACAACACCGATATCGTTGAGAAATTTGTGCCAGAACCGCGAGTACAGCAGATGAAGCGTCACGTGCTCCGCGCCGCCATCGTAAAAATCAACGGGCATCCAGTAGTTGAGCTTCTCGGGATCGGCAATCGCCGTATCGTTGTCCGGATCGCAGAATCGGTAGAAGTACCAACTCGAGCCAGCCCAGTTTGGCATAGTGTCAGTTTCACGTTTTGCAGTCCCTCCACAAGTCGGACAGGTAGTGTTCACCCATTCGTCAATCGCCGCCAGCGGCGATTCTCCCGTTTCTGTCGGTTCATATGATTCGACATCGGGAAGAACGACCGGCAAGTCCTTTTCGGGGACCGGCACCGTCCCGCATTTCTCACAAAAAACAACCGGGATCGGCTCGCCCCAATAGTGCTGACGGGAGAAAATCCAGTCGTGAATATTGTAACGGACTTCGGCATGACCAATACCGTTCTCAACCAAGTGGTCCATAATTTTCTCACTCGCCTCGTCCACCGATAACCCGTCCAATATATCTGAATTCACCACGGTTCCCGCGTCATGCTGGACCTCGGAGATCTTGTTGATCTCTCCGGTCTTCCCGTCTGGACCGACAATAACTCTTGCAACCGGCAATTTATACTGTGTTGCAAACTGGAAGTCCCGCTTATCATGGCCGGGAACACCCATCACCGCCCCTGTTCCAACGGTCATGAGCACGAAATCGGTCATCCAGATCTGTACTCGCTCCCCGTTGACAGGGTTGATCGCGTACAATCCTGTAAACACTCCGGTTTTCTTCATCTTCTCGTCAGCTCGTTCCTCGGGTGTTTTTCCCTGCGCTTCTTTTTTATAAGCGAGAACAGTGTCCCGATACTCTTCCGGCACAAACTTCTTGTCCTCGTCAAAAATCGGGTGTTCCGGCGCGACGACTATGAATGTAACCCCATAGATTGTCTCGGGCTGGGTCGTGGATACCACAAGCTTCTGCCCAGTTCCCTCCACGTCAAATGAGATATCGATCCACGTTTTCCGTCCGATCCAATTTCGCTGAGCGGCTTTGATACTCTCCGGATAATCGACTTCGTCCAGCTCATCGGCCAACCGATCCGCATACGCAGTTATTTTCAGCATCCACTGGCTCAATTCTTTCATTTCAACTTCACTACCGCACCGCTCGTGCCTCCCGTTCACCACCTCTTCGTTCGCAAGCCCTACTTTGCATTTCGGACACCAGTTGATCGGCGCTTTCTCCTTGTACGCAAGTCCATTTTCTAAAAATTTTAAAAATATCCACTGCGTCCACTTGTAGTAGGAAGGTTCCGTTGTATCGATCTCCCGACTCCAGTCAAATGAATATCCCATCATTTTCAATTGCCGGCGGAAGTTGTCGGTATTTTGCTTTGTGACAACTTTTGGATTAATTTTGTGCTTGATCGCGTAGTTTTCTGTCGGCAGGCCGAACGCATCCCACCCCATGGGGAACAGTACGTTATATCCCTGCATCCGCTCGAAACGCGCCAATACGTCAATCATCGAGTATGTGCGGCAGTGGCCGATGTGCACACCGTCTCCAGACGCATACGGAAATTCGACCAGAATGTACTTTTTAGGCTTATCCGCAAAGTCGACTGCGCGGTACAGATTCGAATGTTCCCACTCATTCTGCCACTTAGGGTCGATTTGTTTGTGGTCGTACTCTTTCATAGAGGTGCATTCTAAAATAAAAACAAAAAACCTCCCTTTCGGGGAGGCTTATCGGAACAAACCGGCGGTCAGAAGCCTCCCGCTTATGAGCGAAGGAGAAGGAGGCCCAGCTTTGCAATACCCGCGGTATCTATCATATTGAAGGAAATTATATGGGGGGAATGAAGGAATGTCAAAAAAAGCCGCAGGTCCGACCTGAAGTTCCCAGAAAAGTGATATACTCCAAAAGCTCATGGAAACTGTAGAAACAATCAAGAAAAGATATTCCTGCCGGGACTCTCTTTAAAAACATCATGAACAATACCCTCCCGCCTATCACAAAAAATCACAAGAGTATCAAGTATCCATTTCACACCTATACCCCCTCAGATCTACACAACAAGCACATTCTCATACTGGGACATGGATCCATAACTTCGCCGGACATTGTCGAAGAATCAGCACGTATGTTTTCAAGTTTCACCAAAGATTTTGAGAAGTACGGAATCGCCGCGCTCATGCCCGTCCTTCCAAGGAAAGTTGGTCCCAATCCCAGTCAGTATCTCGATTCCCAGATACTGGAACGAGCCGTTATGATAGACACATGTGATCCGTACTACGCGAGACCTGACAAGGAGATCGTGAAGATGATCGTTTTGTTTCAGAGAGAACTCAGAGAGAAAGGTTATAACATCTCAGACACGGTATTTTTTTCCGGGGCGTCCGCAGGAGCATGCATGGCACAACGTATGGCTGTTCTATACCCGGATATCGTCGCCGGTACAGCAATCTTTCTATCAGGGATATTTTTGTACCCGGAAAAAGAACTGGAATCAGTTGAACTGACGTACCCGTTTGGTGTCAGCGATATCTCAGCCCTCGACGGGACACAATTCAACAAAGAATTATCTCTAAAAATACCCCAGTATATATTTGTAGGGGAGCAGGAGACTCGCGGCGGACCCTTCGATTTTGAGATTCGAAGCCAGTTAGGGCGGATTGAGGAATTTAGAAAGGTTCTCGGGGAAAATCCCTTGGAGATGACCCAAAAGTATCTGGACTATCTAAAAAAACAGAATACCCCTTTTGATGCGGTAATTAAGAAAGGCGTGGGTCACGATTGCTCCGGTTCTGATTTCAGAAAAGGATTTGAGTATATTATTGAAAACGGGTTGAAGTGAGGCGGGATTTGGGGGATGCAACCGCTATAGGTTGGCACAGTAGAGCTTGCAAGAGAAACTTGCAACTCCTTGAACACATTAATACACTGTATAATACATTCGCAGAAGTAAAGACGGCTAGGCTTAAAATACTCAACCCACAACAATGGACACATCACCTGGTTTCGCACCCAATCCAGCAACCCCTACAGCTCCCCGATTAGGCGTCCCAAGATGCAGGTTGTCCGAAGCCGAATTAGCTGCACTAGAGAAAGCACATCCGGAAGAACAAGACCTACTTCACCAAATGTTCTTTGCCTATGGAAAAAGAATGAAGCCAGAAGAGGCCGTACAAGCAACAACCTCCCCTATTCCGAAAACACTGCTGTTGAGGAGAATTGAAGCGAAATCAACAGGAGCCATTCTTTATGCCATTATGAAACCAACAAGTCCACGTTCACGAGACGGAAAAACACTTGCTGAACCTCCGTTTGCCCAAACCTGTGAGTACGCGCTTATTCATACTGACGAACTGGACTCATGGGCAAAAGAGGTACTTGATCCAGAATGGAGGGCACTCCGCCAACTTGAACCGCTACATATACCATGATGCTTTGTGAAAAATCTTTCTTGGACCCGGCGAGATTTGAACTCGCGACCCCCTCAATGCCATTGAGGTGCTCTAGCCAACTGAGCTACGGGCCCGCAAAACCTCAAGGATTGTAGACGATCACCCGTTCTTTCGCAAGAAATCGAGTGAGCAGAAAACGCAGACCAGGAACTGACTCACCCATCCCTCCTTGCCACACTACTCAGGTGTCCAAACTCCCGATCCGTTGATAACACGCACAAAGTACGCTTCAGTTCCGGAAATCGGAAAGTCAAAGCCGTACACCTCCTGTGTCCCGCCGTCGCCGGTCTCCACCTGCAAACCGCTGTACCGCGAACGAACCGCTTCCCACTCTGACAAATTATCCGCCTGTACTACTCCTGTCAGATTCACCCCATCTATCACCGATGCCGCAGTATACGACTCGCCAACGCCATGAACCGACACGAGATTCCAGCCCTCAATAAGTCCAATCGGGACTGGTTCGGCCACCCCCTTCCCTTCCAGGCGTACCAATATATCTGCACTTGAACGAATGACATACCCCTTTCCGGGTAGTATCTGAAAGTCGTTTGAACCGTAGATCGTTTCCCCCCGTTGTTCAATCACCTGCCACTGCCCACTTTCATACGAGGCGATAGAGTAAAAGGAACCGCCGTATACTTCATTGAGATTAACCAGAACTTCAACAGCCGTAGTTCCAATATCTTCGTTCAAAAAAGGAAACGACACAAAGTTGAAACCTTGTGATATATCATAGTAAAAGCTCAAGTTCTCTTGGGTTACCGTAATCCCCGTCGCTCTCGAGATATCAATATCTCTTTCATCGAATAATCCATTTTCGTTTACGTCCACATATATCACCGCCTGCCCCCCGGCATTGACATAGAAACATAGTGTCCCATATCCCTCAATTCCATCGACGCAGTACTTACCCGGTTCTGGGAATAGCATTATTCCAGTTTCAGGGTCAATGATGACGTCCTGACTATCACTCTGAGCGTGCACCCTGAAGTAATTGCTCAGAAGCGATGCTCTTTTCTCAACGCCAATCACCGCCTCCCGCAAACTTGCAATAACTCCACTCCCATCGATAACTATTTGTGAATTCTCACCTGACGGTGGATCGCACTTACAGTCACCCAGATCACTGCACTGACAGACATATCCTTTTGTATTACAAATCTGCCCGGGTTCGATACGCTGTTTTACCCAACAGCCGGGTGTAGTAATATTCGGGCACCAATCGTTTAGTTCGATACTGTAAAATGCCGCGTGTTCGCAATTACACTGTTTAGCCTTGCACTGTTCTCCTTTTGATACATCTGCCCAAGCGGGGATCTCCGGCGGGGTACCTCCCCCACACGCTTCACCCGGAGCAATAACCGAATTTGTTTCGTCACAGTAGCAACCAACATTGGTTCCTGTCAGACTCACATCAACAGGACATGATCCCTCTGAAATTTTCTCCTGCCATACGCCTCCAGTACAGACATACTTTCTCGATCCTGATTCGCGGACTTGTCCACTGCATTTATCGCCGCACGCCTTCCCCTCCCCACTGAAATCACATCCAGAACCGCCCCCTGAAGGAGGTGTAGCAGGAGAAGAACCACCGGTGGCGTCGGTCGAATTGCTTGTACTTGAGGAACTTCCTGATTGTTTGCATTCATAGCAAAGCTGATAGCTCACTACCACCGGCGCACATCGGGGACACAAAGCGCCCCCATCCGGTGTTTCCGTTCCCTCGAGCCCTCCACACGTATCATCCGGATAATACGAGCCTACACACACTTCAGACGGAGGTGGTGGAATTTGACCCGGAATATCATCCGCATCGATAAACGGACAGGTTTCCGTGCACTCTACGAAATCATATAACCGTTCATCAATATTGCAGTAACACCCATCACCATCAAGACACTTTTGATTCCGGGATTTTGAACCCTCATTACCATCTACAGGACATTCAGAACCACCCCCGGACGGAATGGCATCACCACTCCCCGACCCATCTCCACACCCTCCACAGCAATCGCTCGATGCCTTCCACGTACCATCGGCCTGACAGGTCGCCCACGAACACTTCGGATCCCTACTACCGCCTTCGCCGCTGGTCCAACAGTCGTATTTATCTGGTCCACAGCGAACTTCTCCGCACCCACCCCCACCCGACGATGGTTCCTGTTCCTCACCTCCGGTATAACAACAGCGGATATTCGCACTGCCCGGACATAAACCGATCTTTATCGTTCCCGCGCCATTATTACAAGAATCTCCGCTACTCTTTCCCGGAGCGGAAATACACTCTCCCGGAACTCCATAACAGGAACAACCGGCAAAATCGGCATCAGTGCAACCGGACTGGTTTGGATCCTCACAACAGCTCGTTGATCCCTCCGAATGGGGAGAGTCCGAGCTTGAATCTGTATCTGTCTCCGTATCGGAAGAGGACGAGTCGTCATCCGAATCATCCCCAGAAGCGTCGTTCTCGTCAATACAACACTTAATGTTTATCGGCTGAGTGGGACACAATCCTGATCGTACCTTTCCTGAACAATCATTCTCATTCATACATTGGCCCCCCACTGCCTCACACTCCGGCTCCTGATATGCCGCTTCCACATATGACACCAGGCTCCCACCGCCCTTTGATTCCACGACGTCCTGCTCCTCCTCCATCACAATCGGATCGGCTGGGGCATCCATCGTCATAGGAATCGTCACCTCTTGTGGAACAAATCCCGGTGCTTCAACAAGAAGATATTCTTCATCTGTGTTTTCATCCACTCCCCCAAACTCGGCTCCATCAAACGCACGAAACCCTGAAATATCAATATACCAGCTTCCGTTATCCGCAAGCACTGCAGACAAGGGCTCGCTTGGCAGTTCATTAATACGCATATAAATCACACCATCTGGAATATCACCGGCCGGTGACACAATCTTTCCATATGCGGGATTGGGAACCCGCATATCTTCGAGATCGGCAAATGTCGTGAACGAATTTACTGATGCCGTTGGAAATCCGCCGGACGTGTCCATCTCCCATGATTTTGAGAACCTGAATCCATTCCCGACCATGAAATAGTATGTCTGCTCAGGATCTAGCCCCGACACAGTCACGTGATGTGCAAAATACTCGCCGACTGTTTTCACAACCACATCCTCGGCAACCGTCAGATAATCGATCTTTGCTCCTCCATTGCCTTCCTGTAGAGAATCCCGCATGTTTTGCGCCGCATCCAGTCGGGCGCGGATGACATCACGGTCATCCACTGCAATTTCTTTCCCAATTTTTGAGAAAAAAAGCGGGTAAAACTGGTCGGTCGTTCCATAGACCACATAGCCTTTCGTCGCCTCATCAGTCACCCAGCTAATCGTTGCGGAACGTCCGGTCACATTAGTCACACGCACCCTTTTCGGGGCAGAGAAATTCTCGGACAATCCTACATAGACAACAAATGCGATCGTGAGGACAAATACCACCAAACTCAGCCCCACAACGAACCTGTTCGGAGAAATCTTCATCCTCAGCCGCTTCAACGCGGGCTTCTGCAACACTGTAACCGGTTCGGGAGCAGGTGGCACAGTATCGGGAGTACCGGGCACATTCGCAGCCGGAACATCAGGGACAGTCTGATCCATATGATTCCTGGAACATATAATCAATTCCAGCATACGCAAACACGAAATCCTTGTCAAACTGCTGGTGGACTGGAAATCGCACGTTTTGTTCGAAAATTCCCGATCTACACTCCTAACCTCAAAAAAACGTCCTGTCATACACCACAGAAACGGGGACACGATGACGTCCCCTCGGCGCATCTATGTCCCCGGATTCCCCCTCGATTCCAACAATACAGAA
Organism: Candidatus Dojkabacteria bacterium; assembly: GCA_028696915.1. Taxonomy (GTDB): domain Bacteria; phylum Patescibacteriota; class Dojkabacteria; order SC72; family JAFGCJ01; genus JAQVGB01. The sequence continues at coordinate 25,663 of JAQVGB010000001.1, forward strand.
TCCGGATGAAAAGATCCTAACAAAAGTATGACAGGATAATTACCCGAGAGAGTCGGGACAGGCCAGCACATACCGGCCAAAAACGTTTTCACCACGACACGTTTCGTCTACTCGGGCGTCCACACCCCGCCGCCCGCCGAAATTCTGACGAAGTACCCGCGCCCAGTTTCCAACGGAAAATCGAAACCGTACACTTGAGCGCCGGTTTTCTGCAGGCCCTCGTACCGGGACACAGGCGCATCCCACTTAGTCACGTTATCAGCGGTCGCTCCTTCAATCGCGTTGATGCTATCGATCAGGCTTTCGGCGGTGTAGATCCTTCCCGCGCCGTTAATACCCATCAGATGCCATCCGGGAACGTTGAAGTCCACGGGAGCCGGAGCCGTCAGTGAATACCCGGCAAGAAGCAATTCCATGTCAACAAACGATCTCAGCACATATCCACGGCCGGGAACAACAGGGAAGCAGTCCCCGGAAACGGTCCCTGTATCGCGACGGTACGAAGTCGCCTGAAACTTCCCGGACTCAAATCGCCCGACCATAGTCACCCCCAGATCCGTTGTCACAGCGTTCATATCAACAATAAGCTCACACGAATCCGTCAGGGCTGGAAGGTACTCGAACGAGACGAAATTTAACCCTTCGGAAACGGTCAACTCAAACGTGCTTTCCGTCGTATCGACCGTTACCTCTAACAGAGTACTACAAAGATCAAGTTGTTTTTCGTCACCATCCATCATACCATTCCCGTTATCATCAACAAAAAGCGTGTATCCCTGTCCCTCGACAAGACGGACACTCTCGACGACCCCGACACCGGGGACCGTCACACTGTATAGACCGTTTTCATCTGGCGTCATAACAAGACAGTCCGTTACGGTATACGAGGCTTCTGCGGCATGAACGGAGGGAACAAGCCGCGAGGAAGATGTTCCAAGTGCGGATTTGGAAGAAGTTCGTTGGGCGACGGCTCCGAATCGGCGGTTTTCTTCACCGGCATGCCCTCCCGGGCGAATCGGTATTGAACCTCCCCGGCTACTACTTCCACCTGTATCACGATCCGTGCCGCCGTTCGCAGACGCCGGTTGACATGCCCCCTCACCACAGGATTCATAACCACTATTTGGGAATTCAAACGCCGCACAATCTTTGTATTCAGAAAGCGTCTCGTCGACTGATTCACCATGCTCATACCAACAACAGCATCTCTTCGTATTTCCTTGTCCTGCATTCGCAGAGTTCTCCTGAGAAGCAACCACACAACAACCAAAACCCTCCTGACATCCATGACCTTTCTTAAAGTCTCCTCCCTCACATGCCTTAGCGATATTACAAGTCCCATTTTTTCCATTGATAGCACAGCTATCACCAATATTCTTTTCAATCTTCTCGGCACAACATACAACTTCGGCGCCACCCGGACAGTGCCCCGGAACGAAGTCCTTCGGCGATTCACACGATTCTCCTGCACTTTTATCCAGACACTCTCCGGTATGATAGTTCGATGGCGTACAGTCTTCCCCTACACCTACTTTCGTGTCTTCCGTCTGGTCACTCGGCCTCCCAGATTGGTCAGAATCCTGGCCGGGACCTTCCGCATTGCTAGAAACACATTTATTCTTGTCATTGCAAATCAACCCCTCACAACACCCACCCTCCTTATTACACGCCTCACCCACGTCACTACACAGCTCATTTCCCTCTGCACACTTACCACAGCCATGCGCCTGACAGTCGTTATATCCCTTCTTCCAATCATCCTCAGAATCACACTGACCACCACCAAGAGCCTCATTTCTCCATCCACTATCATCACAGCAGTTGTTTGCTGCCACGACATACGACACCAGCCCTCTCCCGCTACTTTCTTCTGTTTCTGGGCTATCGGCATCCAAGCCGTCCGCTGAGGACACCGTGATCACCCGCGCCGGAGCATTTTCATTAAGATGAATATTGACTGGAGTAGAGGCAAGATCCGATCCGGCAACGACATACACATTTTCAAGATCACTCTCCTCATCAAATGCTACCACCTCGCCGCTCACCGACCGCACATTCGCCAGATCAAGATACCACCGTCCCTCTTCGTTCAATGTCGCCGAAACCGGAGCCGACTGCGTTTCCGCACCATTGTAGTACACAACCGCATACGAAATCCCGTCCACAGCCGCCGACCCGTCCTCTGAAACGACACTCCCGTACGATGGATCCGGAACAGCAAGGTCCTCAACCATGGCAACTGTCACAAACACATTCTCCTGCGACACCGTGTAGCGATCATTAGCAAACGTGTCCAATTCCGCACTAAACCATAACCCCGATCCTACCGCGAAGTAGTATTGTTGCTCTGGATCCAGCCCGGTCAGCGTCACATGATGTGTATAGTAATTATTCAAATCGGGAGCCATCGCATCATACCCGGCAGGCACCATAGAGACACCCTCTGTGCCACTGATATCTGCATAGTACTCAAGCTCCGCCTTGCTGACGTCCCTGTCATCATAGGCAAGTTTACTTCCAAATCTCGCAAGCACACCCGGAAGAAAACTCTGATCTTGAGAATACACGACCACACCCGGGGTCGGTTTGTCGGTCCGCCACGAAATAGTCACGGATTGATCAGTCACATTCGTTACGCGGATATCTCGAGGAGCGCTATAGGTGACTACCGTCCACACGGCAAAACCAGCAATTGATAGGAAAACGGCCCCAGCCAACAAAAGCAGGAGGGCCTTCAGAATCGAGCGGTTCCCTTTCGGTTGCTCTGATTGGGAATGCACGGATTGTGGTGGCTCAACTGGAGCGGGTTGTGTTGGTGCAAGATTAGCCTGCGGCAGTTCAACGTGCGGCACCGCAGCCTGCACACCAGCAGGTTGCGGAACATCAGGTTGACCTAACGACTGGGCCTGTTCTTCTTTTTCAGCACCCGACACCTGGTCGACTAGAGCCTTTGAATCCTGGACCGGAGGAGAACCAGGAGCATTTGACGAAGAAACCTGACCGGAAGAATTGCTCTCTTCTGGATTCATACAATCATGGACAGTAAGAAGTTATGGTTATAACCCATAACCACCATACCGTAAAGAAAGGAAAAAATCCAGGCGGTGGTGAAGATCTGACTCTACACGAGATAAAGACCCACTACAATCCACCTGGAAATTTAACAGGATAAGCGCTTTCACCTTCGATACCGACAAACATGGACCCGGGCGGAATCGAACCGCCAACCTCTACAATGCGAATGTAGCGCTCTGCCAGTTGAGCTACGGGCCCGGAGGACCGAACCGGATCAGATCGAACCTGCAAGATTGTAAAGTATCTCGCCTTTTTCCACAACACCTTCGAGGAAAAAATCAGCCTATAACCATAAAGGTCGCGCATGCACCCGTAACCATCGGTAATCGTAATACTTTGTGACCAGTTTGAGTTTGACTGGATTATTCTGCAAATATGCCCTTAGTCTCTTCCAATCTGTGTGGGCCGGAACATGCTTTGCCTGGTATCTCCCTTGAAAAACATGCCCCACCAGCCTATTCCGACGATTAATATAGATGGTATACGAAATCCCCATACCCTGCATGAATTTGGGAATAGACCCGTCCATCAGCGGTTTCAACGCAAAGTGAAAATGATTAGGAAGTAGGCAATAGGCAATCACCTTAACCTTGAATCTATGAGAATATTTCCGTACTAGGCCAAGAAAAACTTCGTAGTCCCGCTCACGATAAAAGATGCTCTTCTTTCTGTTTCCCCTATTATAAATATGGTATATCTGGCCCTGAAAGAATTCGATGCGTCGCATTCCCACAGTATATAGCCCACTTGTTACGGAACCATTACGTACCGGTGTTAAGATCCAACCCGCACTCCTATCGGCCTACATCCCGGATCACATATCCCACGGAAAACCCACAACAAGAAGAAAACACGAAGATCCGATCTAATACCCGCACACGTGGATATCCATATATGGCGCCGGGTTGATCCGCGATGCCCAGCCAACCCCCGCCCGAAGTTCGAAGTGCACATGGACCCCCGTCGCAAGACCGGTCGCTCCCATATTCCCTATCACCTGCCCCTTCGCAACATACTGCCCGGAAACAACCGCAATCGATGACATATGCGCATACCACGTCGTATAGCCATTTCCATGATCGATCTGCACCGACCACGCGTACCCCCACGGATCGCTCATGCCGGCAAAGATCACGGTCCCTGCCGCAGACGCTATCAATGGCGGGTACGACGAGTTTGCGATGTCGATGGCCATATGCCACGCACTCGGACATTGGGTTACCAACCCCAACCCGCCCGAAACCGGCCACCCCAAAAATCTAGAAGCAGAAGGATCAGCCGGAGGAAGTGATGGTGTCGGATAATTCACCGATCCGGCATTCGATCCGACTGACGCAATTGGTGTCGGCGGGGCCGGAGGTGGCGGCATGGTTCCTTCTGGAATAAAGAGTGTCTGACCCTCGACAAGGTTAAACGGCGGATCAAGCCAGTTCACATCCGCAATCGCTTGCTCCGCTGCATTGTACTTTCCGGCAACAGATGACAATGTGTCGCCACTGGAAACAGTATGAATAACACCATTACCCGGAGGAATTTTAAGCTGATCTCCGGGACGAATAAAGTCGTATGCACTCATATCGTTCGCCCAGAGCAATGTCTGAGAACTCACGCCGTGCCGCTCAGCTATGACACTGATGGTATCCCCGCCTTGGACAGTATAGGTGATAATATCCAACCTCGAGCGGCCTTTTGGTACAAGCGTCTGGGACGATCCCCGCTCAACCAGCAAGTCAGTTTCGGAAACCGCCTGAACGGGTTCCGCTTCGGCAAGTACCTGAGAAGAAAGTTGCTTATGCTGGAGTGTAAATGGAAGAACCCCCACCGATATCAGGATCGTGGCGACAACAACCAGCCGGTACCAACTGCCGCGCCCCCAGAATACATACCGCATGAGTCCCCTCTTGATCGAGTCCAGACTGCTGATAGTTACTTCTCCCGCAACAGACAACACGACAATAATTTGTCGAAATCGCATGAAAAGATAGAGAAAAATCTCCCGGGAAAAACCTGCCAACTCATGACCCAGAGCGGATCTTTGCTGTTCCATACTGTCAAAACACTCCTTTTATGTCCCCCATCCAAACCGGCCGACGACATTCAAAAAACACAAAAGGGACAGGTCATTGTACCAGAAATGGGCGGATAACTCCACATCAATGGTGACAGGCATCGAGAGTTGGCAACGATTCCTTGTATCTCGCCTCGGTGAAAAATTGCAGGGTAGTTAACAGTCTGATGGTAGTGGAATAGAAGTTCCTCCCCGAATAAACCCGTAAAGGTGTCGTTCACCGAGAAACACTGCAAGACCAGCAGGAGACACTTTTAACCGAACGCTCTCGTGCAGATTACCCGATGCTCTCGTGCAGAGTCGCAAGGAATTCCTGGTTGCTCTTGGTCTTTCTGAGCCGCTCAACCAGGACTTCGGTTGCACCTTCTTCCTGGGGGAGCGCTTCAAGCATACGCCTGACACGCCAGGACTGATTAAGCACTTCCTTATCGAGCAGAAGCTCTTCATGGCGGGTTCCCGAACGGACGACATCAATGGCAGGATACACTCGCCGCTCGGCAAGGCGCCGGTCGAGGTGCAGTTCCATGTTGCCGGTGCCCTTGAACTCCTCGTATACAAGATCGTCCATGCGGCTACCGGTATCGATCAGTGCAGTTGCAATAATCGTAAGGCTTCCACCGTTTTCGATGTTTCGTGCCGCACCGAAGAACCGCTTTGGCGGGAACAATGCAACCGGGTCGAAACCGCCCGACAAGGTCCGTCCTGATGTCGGCATCGTAATATTGTATGCGCGTGCAAGACGGGTAATGCTGTCCATCAGAATGACAACGTTCCGCCCTGCCTCTACCATTCTTTTGGCCTTCTCAAGTGCCATTTCCGCGACTTTGCAGTTATCCTCAGGCCGTTCGTCGAAGTTGCTTGCAAACACCTCACCCTTCACCGACCGCTCGATATGGGTCACCTCCTCCGGCCGTTCTCCGACCAATACGACCATCAGGTCGACATCTTTCTGATTCTCGGTAACACCGGCAGCGATATCGAGTAGAAGCCACGTTTTACCCGCTTTCGGCGGGGACACGATCATACCGCGCTGTCCGAAGCCGATCGGACTGAGCAGGTCGATAATACGGGTCGACAGCTTGTCTGATTCGGTTTCCAGAATAATTTGCTTATCGGGAAAAATTGGGGTCGATTTCTCAAATCGGGGACGGTCCATAATTGAAAGCGGATCCATACCCCAAACCGAGTCCACCCGCAATAGCGAGCGGTATTTCTCGTTATCTTTGGGAGGCCGGGCCGGGCCTGCAATGAGATCTCCGGTCTTGAGCCGGAATTTCTTAATCTGAGTACCGGAGACATAGGCGTCGTGCTCTCCCTGAAGTAATCCTTCTGTCCGAAGTACCCCATGGGTGCTGTCGTTCATGACCTCGAGAACGCCTGACGCGTAATCGTAACCCTCTTTCTTGGCGACATGGCGCATGATGTTCATGATCACCTCACTCTTGTCATCCGCACCGCCATCGGTAACGTCGAGTTTTTTTGCAAGAAGTTTCAACTGCGGAACCGTCTTTGCGTTAAGCTCACTGAAATTCACCTTGATACGACACTGAAATCTTAGATGCCTGCGAGGAAATGCCTCAGCGGGTTGATACCTGAAAACTCCCGGAAAGCCACATCGCCAGAGTTACACGTCTTGAGATGGAAAACTGCGTTAAGTATACGAAGCTGTAGTATCGATGTCAAATAAGCGTAGTTGCTTTGCGAAAAAAGGAAAAACGGGATCGGTACTGCCCCAACCGACCCCGACCACTAAATCCTCTATGGACCTACCGGTCGAGGTATAACACAACAGTTATTTCCCGAAAAGAAGAGCGATGCGCGAACTTTTCCGAGGGACCAGTCGCAGGTATTCCCTACGCCAGACCCTGGGAAAAATCCGCGCGGGTAGACTTTTCCGAGGGACCAGTCATAGCTGTTCACTATACCAGACCCTGGGAAAAACCTGCCCGCCGACACTTAGTTATTGAAGAACATGTACATTATATCCTATAGCCTTACCGGTGTCAACCCTCTAATTACTTATCCACATAGTATCGTCCCGGATACAGTTTTGTCAAGACCCGATTAAAGTATGTTGCGCCGCGACTTTCCACCACAAAACAATCACTATCTGTCGGAACACCCCGTAAGAATGTTACGAAAGTTTCGCGGAAAAGATACGTGATACGATAATTGGAAAAATCTACTGACGGAGGGATTTAACGATGTCGTGCACATCCGTGTGCGCACCACGGCGCTCACCGGTTATCGACAACCCCCGCCGCTTCGCCTCGCCCGATACCCGCTTCATATAGGCAACCGGCCGGACCTCGCCGGAAAGACCAACCTCACCAACATACACATCCGTTCTGCGTAGAGGAACATCCAGTTTCGAGGAAACAATCGCCATACATACCGCAAGGTCCGCCGCAGGATCGTCAATCGTCATCCCACCGATAACGCTGACATAGACATCATCGGACGAAACATCGACCTTAGCCCGCCTCGAAAGCACCGCGCACAACATCTCAAGCCGCTGTCGTGCAATCCCCGTCGGCAGTCTCCGGGGAGAACCGAA